>JAZSLO010000037.1:0-6582 GCA_045535415.1 Eubacteriales bacterium | reverse complement strand
TGTCCCGTAACGCCGATTGACACAACATCGTCGCTTACAAATTCATCGACAATGCTCTTTGCAATATCAATTATTTTCTGTGTATCCTGAATTTTCTCAAATTCATACTGTCCTTTTACAAAAGCATTACTCGAAATAGTTTTAGAGTTTAAAACTTCACCCGTCTTTGCGTCCATAACTATTCCGCATATACTTGTTGTTCCAATATCTATTCCTATTGCCTTCATATTCTTCCCTCTTTAGCAGCCCATACTTGTGCTCTTTAATGCAAGTCTTTCGATAATATCATTCTGAATTGCGGGTGACAAATCAAGGAAGTTTACAAATGTTCCGTGAATTCTCATAATATATACACCGCTGGGTGCATACTTTTCGGGATTTGCAAGAACCTTACGAAGCGTTTCGGGAGTTGTTACATTTACATAAAGATAGAAAGGACTTACTCCCTCTTTCATCTCATTAAAGAAAAGTGGCTGAATTACATTCTGATTGAATTTTGTGCCCTTTTCTTCGAGAGTACCGTTTTCAAAATATTTGGGGTCAATACCAAGGTGAGATGCGTATCCGCCGTTGAATTCTTCAAAAGGAAGAACCATATTGGAAAGCATTCTGAAACCAAGTCCCGAGTTTGCATCTGTATAAAGCGGGTCAACACCGTAGCCGAGCATTTCACGGCTATGTCTTCCGTCGGGTGTTGCACCTACCCAGTAGCCATATGTAAGATGTGTTGAGGGGCTTGAAAAGTCTGCTCTGAAGGGATTTCCGAGATAATTCTTTCTGCTCTTTACCATCTTTGAAACTCTAAGTGCAATTTCTCTTGCCTCGTTATCAACAACTTCAATGTTATTGCCAAATTTTGGACAAGAAACGAGGAATTCTCTTACATCTTCACATCCTTCATAGTTATTCTTTATAGCCTCAACAAGTCTTTGCTTGCCGTTCGGGAACTTCTTTATATATTCATCGATTGCAACAAAGGAATCTGCAAGAACCGAAAGTCCGTGAACAAGGCATCCGCTTCCGTTATACTTTGTTCCCTGCTTTTTGGTATCTCTCATATCGGCGCCGTTTTCGATGCCGCCCATAAATGCGCTGAGGAAAGGAACTCTTATACAGTAAAGTGCTTCGGATGCGCCATTACCCGCGTCCGCCATATCGTCAAGTACTCTGTCAAGAAGTGTATAGAATTCTTCTCTGATGTTTTCAAGTGAAAATTCGGGAACATTTTCCATAAGAGTGTCGCCTGTAATAGCCGAAACACCTTTTAACATAAGCATTTCGAGAACCTTGGGAAGATTGAGCCAGGAGTTTGTTGTATTTGCGTTATCCTTACCCATAATAAGCATTTCCTGACAGCCTGCAACAGAATAATCTGCAAGATCATCATCGGATACGCCGTTATTTTTAAGAACTTCAAACACAGCATCGTCATTGAAGAGCGAGGGTGTGAGAACACCGGGTGAGAAGAAGAATCTTCCCATTTCTTCATAAAGTTTTGCGGGTGTATTCTTATGAAGTTTTACAGAGAGAATTGGCTGAGGAAGATTCATATCAAAATATGCGTCCATTATTGCATATGTCATTGTGCTTGTTAAATCGTTTCCGTCCTTATCTCTTCCGCCGAGAAGTACGTTCTGCGAAATTGCCCAGCTTCTGTCACCAACATTATAGAAAACAAGGAAGTGCTTAAAGAGTTCTGCCGCTTCTTCTCTTGTAGCATCGCCTCTGTACTTTTCAAATATTCTGTCAGCATTACCAACAGAGAAAGCATAGGGGTTAGGTGCCTGTTCAAGACACATAATCTGCCAAAGAAGAATATAAAGCTGAAGTGCTTCAAAGAGGTTTCTTGCACCATTTGTTCTGATGTTTTTGAGCGCATCTTCCATAAAGCAAAGCTGCATCTTTCTTTCGTCGGATGCTGTCTTTTTATTCTCATTTATAATTTCAATATATCTGTCAGCAAGAATTTTTACGCAGGAAAGGGATATCGCACAAGCTGTATAAAATTCTCCGTTTTCCTTATCATCCTTCTTTGCGTTTGCTTTTTCAATAAGTGCATCAACACCGTGTTCAAGGGCAAATCTAAAGTCAGGAATAACATGTCCCGAAACCTGTTCAACAAAGAAGATAACTTCCTTTGTATAATTTTCATACTTTGAATATGTCTTATCAAGCATATTCACCATTTTTCCGCTCTTTGTGTATGCGCGCATACTTTCAATGCGTTCCTTGGGGAACTCTTCATTAGGTTCTATATCATTATATATTGCCGCAACATCGCAGTAGCCCGAAAAGCCTTCAACTCTGAATGAGGGGTTTATAAGAGCATAGCTCTTTGCAAAAGCGTCTCTCTGTGTTCCCACAAATACTGCATTATCGCTTACAAACAGAGGAAGTGCCTTTACTACCTCCTGCAAAAGATATGCTTTCTTTATTTCTTCGGGATACTTTGAATACTTTTCATCAAATTCCCTTTCTGTTTCCTTTGCAAGAAACCATCCGTCAAGTCTTTTAATGTTTCTCTCTTCCTGATAGAGAGCCTTTGCCATCTGTGTAAGCTGTCCTTTTTTAAACATATTCATAGCCTTTTCTCCTTTTATTTATGTTGTGATAAGTTTTAAATTATACTTTGTGAATGTATCTTTAAATTCTTTTATTTTTTCGGGCGACACAAACCCGTCTTTTATCTTATACTCGGTTTTCCACTTTTCTTTTCCGTACTCGTGGTACGCAAGAAACTCAAAAACGCAATTTTCCGTATCAAACTTTGAAAAATACTGCGCAAAGCCTTCGGGATTTTGTGTATTTACATTATTTATAAGCGGAATTCTTATATGCTGCTGTCTTATTTCTCTGCAGTTTCATTCAAAATTTTCTTTGACAGTTTGGTTTGAAAGTCCCGTGAACTTTTTATGCTCTTCTTCATCATAGTGCTTAAAGTCCATAATGAAATAATCTATAAATTGAAGAAGTTCAAATAGTCTTTTGTCAGTTCCGTTTGTTTCAATTGCCGTATATATGTTTTCCTGCTTTAACTTTTTAAGCGTTTCAAGAAGTTCGTCGTGCCAGAGCGTTGCCTCACCGCCCGTGAATGTAACTCCCCCGCCTGAAAAAAACATAGGTTTACAACGGATAGCTTCTTTTACAACTTCATCGGGTGTGAAATCTTTTGCATCGCCAATCTCCATCCCTTCGGGATTTGAGCACCAGGGACATTTCATATTACATCCCGAAAGGTGATAAACAAGTCTGTTTCCCGGCCCGTCCTGCGAAAAATTAAAGCCTTTCTGAAATATTTTCATTCTTTTCACCTGCTATTAGTTAAATGTTTTAACTAATTTAAATATATCACCCTAAAAAGCCTTTGTCAATAGCCTTTTTAAACTATGTTTAAAAGCACAGATAAATATACAAAAAATTGTGCAAAATAACACAGTACAAGCATAGTTTTGAACAATGGTTTAACAAATTGACAAAAATTGTAAAAAGCGGTTGCAAAATCCTTTTTTTCTGTTATAATGTATAATGGATTGGGATTGGATTATCTTTTGGAAAGATGAGAAAATCTCACTTAAAGGTGGTTATTAAAATTAAGAATAAATCGGAGGTATGTTACCATGACTAACAACAAGACCGTACTCACCTGGCTTGAAGAAATGACAGCCATGACAAAGCCCGAAAAAATCGTGTGGATTGACGGTTCTGAAGAACAGCTCGAACAGCTCAGAAAAGAAGCTGTTGCAACAGGCGAAATGATTAAGCTCAACGAGGAAAAGCTCCCCGGATGCTACTATCACAGAACTGCAGAAAATGACGTTGCAAGAGTTGAGGCAAGAACATTTATCTGCACACCTACAAAAGAAGAAGCAGGTCCTATCAACAACTGGATGGACCCCAAGGAAATGTATGCAAAGCTCACAAAGCTTTACACAGGTTCAATGATGGGCAGAACAATGTATGTTATCCCCTACTCCATGGGCCCTGTTGGTTCTCCCTTCTCTAAAATTGGTATTGAACTTACAGACAGTATCTATGTTGTTCTCAACATGGCTATTATGACAAGAGTCGGCACTAAGGTTCTCGAAGCTCTCGGTGACAATGCTGACTTTGTTAAGTGTCTCCACGCTAAAAAGGATGTTGACCCCGAGGAAAGATACATCGTTCAGTTCCCTCAGGATTCAACAATCTGGTCTATAAACTCCGCTTACGGCGGAAACGTACTTCTCGGAAAGAAGTGCTTTGCACTCAGAATCGCTTCCTACCTTGGTATGAAGGAAGGCTGGATGGCAGAACATATGCTTATCCTCGGTCTTGAAAATCCCAAGGGCGAAGTTAAGTACATCTGTGCTGCATTCCCCTCTGCATGCGGTAAGACAAACCTTGCAATGCTTATTCCTCCGGAATACCTCCAGAAGAAGGGCTACAAGGTATGGACAGTCGGCGACGATATTGCTTGGCTCAGAATAGGCAAGGACGGACGCCTTTACGCTATCAACCCTGAAGCAGGCTTCTTCGGCGTTGCTCCCGGTACAAGCGAAAAGACAAACTTCAACGCTCTTACAGCAACAAAGAAGAACACAATCTTCACAAACGTTGCTATTAACGAAGACGACAACACAGTTTGGTGGGAAGGTCTTGACAAGAATCCTCCCGTTAACGCAACCGAATGGACAGGCAAAAAGGTTAACGGCAAGGAATTTACAGAAAACGGTGGAAAGCTCGCTCATCCCAACTCAAGATTTACAGCCCCCGCTATCAACTGCCCCTGCATCTCATCCGAATTTGAAAATCCCGAAGGAGTTCCGATTTCTGCAATCGTATTCGGCGGACGCCGTGCTAAGTGCGCTCCTCTTGTATATCAGTCAAGAGACTGGAACCACGGCACTTTCGTTGGTGCTACTATGGCATCCGAAACAACTGCTGCTGCAACTGGCGCAGTTGGTGTTGTAAGACGCGATCCCATGGCTATGAAGCCCTTCGTTGGCTACAACATGGCTTCCTACTGGCAGCACTGGCTTGACATGGGTGCAAAGCTTGGCGATAAGGCTCCCAAGATTTTCCACGTTAACTGGTTCAGAAAAGATGACAACGACAACTTCATGTGGCCCGGCTTTGGTGACAACATGAGAGTTCTTCTCTGGATTCTTGACAGATGCGACGGAAAGGTTGATGCAAAAGAAAGTGCAATCGGTTACCTTCCCTTTGCAAAAGACATCGACGTTGAAGGACTTGACCTTGACGCAAAAACTCTTGAAGACCTCCTCAGCGTTGACTACAAGAACTGGCTTGATGATGTTAACGACAAGGAAACAGGTATCAAGGAATACTTCGCACAGTTTGGCGACAAGCTTCCCGCTGAAATGGCAAAGCAGCTTGAAATCCTTGAAAGCAATCTTACAAAGTAAAAAACTCAAAAACTCTGCAGTCCGCTTTTGCGGACTGCTTTTTTGTTTTTCAAGGGATAAAAAAAGTATAAAATATTGACAAGACGACCATTTAATAGTATTATATATTTAATAATGCAAATTAAACTGGATAGGTATATATTTTGCTGAAAGGAATTTTATTATGAAAAGGTTTTTATGTCTTGTTTTATCGGTTATCGTGATAATGTGCACTCTTTGTGCCTGCTCTTCCAGGGGCAAAAATTTTGACGAGAGTTTTATAACTCTTTATAACGGCTCTCTTGAAAACAAGCTTGATGAAAACTCACATGTTGAAATCAAAGAAAAGTCCACAAAAATCCTCACCTATGGAAGTGATGAGGTTGTTCAGACAACAACAAACTACACCTTCGAGGACGGTGTTGGTATCGGAAGCAATGTGTCCGAGTTTATTGACTTTTTCGGTATCAAAAAAGGTTATGCTATGTGGGAAACATACATGATTAAAGAATCCAATGAAAATATAACGAATTATGCAAAGTATGACGGAAAAAATATAGGTTTCGGCTCATATGACGACAGATTTCTAACTGTCGGATATATGACAGACAAAGACGGAAACTGGAGCGTTATGTCGTATGAAGCAGTAAAAGCGGTATGGGAACTTGAGGCAACTCTTGACTCAATGTACAAAATCGCAATTATTTCCGCAGGACTTGATGTAAACGGAAATATAACAGAAATTGTAATTGACTACGGCAATTACTCCGACTTTGTATCCTACACTCACAACGACTATATACAGTATGTATAAATCCTGAAAGGAATTTTAAAAAATGAGTTCAATACCCGAATTCTTCGGTTGCAACGTCTTTAATGACGACGAAATGAAAAAAAGACTTCCCGAAGAAGTTTACAAATCTTTAAGACGAACAATAAACAAAGGTGCAGACCTTGACCTTACTGTTGCAAACGCTGTTGCAAACGCAATGAAGGACTGGGCAATAGAAAAAGGTGCAACACATTATACACACTGGTTCCAGCCTTTGACGGGAATTACTGCCGAAAAGCACGACAGTTTCATAACTCCCAGTGGAAACGGCAGGGTTATAATGGAATTTTCCGGAAAAGAACTTATAAAGGGTGAATCAGATGCATCCTCTTTTCCCTCAGGCGATCTTCGTGCAACATTAGAGGC
>JAZSLO010000159.1:0-11697 GCA_045535415.1 Eubacteriales bacterium | reverse complement strand
AAGTGCTGTGGGAAAAGAATATTCAACCCCGAGAAAAGAGAAGGACAAAGTTGAGTTTATTTCGGGACTTGTAAATAATAAAACCTGCGGTGCGCCTTTGTGTGCAATAATCGAAAATAAAGATGTTCAGTCGCAGACATATTCGGGATTTGTAAACTGCCCGAGACCCTCGCATGTAGACTATCCTGCGTCAGTAAAATTTGACGGTCATTATGATGTAAGAGGCTCAGGACAGTTTTCGGGACGCCTTACAGCACCTTTGTGTATTGCAGGTGGAATTTTAATTCAGCTTCTTGAAACAAAGGGAATACATATCGGCGCACATATAAAGTCAATTAAAGATGTTAGGGACGAAAGTTTTGATATGTGTCTTGTTTCAAAAGAGAATTTAAAGAGTGTCACAGCAAAAGAATTTCCCGTAATAGATGATAAAAAAGGCGAGGAAATGAAAAAAGTCATTATGGACGCAAAGATGAACCTTGATTCTGTGGGCGGAGTTATAGAATGTGCGGTGACGGGACTTTATGCAGGACTTGGCGAGCCTTGTTTTGAAGGACTTGAAAACATAATTTCCCAAAGCGTTTTTGCAGTTCCTGCTGTTAAAGGAATTGAATTTGGTCTTGGATTTGAAAGCACGAAATTGTTTGGAAGCCAGAATAATGACGAATATTATTTTGACGAAAATAAAAATGTAAAAACATATACAAATAATCAGGGTGGAATATCGGGCGGTATGTCAAATGGAATGCCGATTGTTTTCAGTGTTGCCATGAAGCCTACACCGTCAATTTCAAAGCAGCAGAGAAGTGTTGACTTTGAAAAGGGTGAAAATACAATTCTTCAGGTTAAGGGAAGACACGACCCGTGTATTGTGCCAAGAGCAGTACCTTGTATTGAGGCTGCGGCGGCTGTTGCAATAGCGCAGATGGTATTTTAATTTTTTAAGAAGGAAAATGTAATGGAACTTTCAGAAATAAGAGTTAAAATAGACGAAATTGACTCAAAACTTTTA
The DNA here is from genome assembly GCA_045535415.1 of Eubacteriales bacterium. Lineage (GTDB taxonomy): Bacteria > Bacillota > Clostridia > Oscillospirales > CAG-382 > UMGS1387. The sequence continues at coordinate 10,685 of JAZSLO010000159.1, read as the reverse complement.
AAACTTTTTAGCGAGAGAATGGGACTTTCGGAAAAGGTTGCAGAGTATAAAATACAAAATAATATGCCTGTTTTCGACCAGACTCGAGAAAAGGCGATTATAGAAAAATTAACAGACGGTCTTGGCGAGCGGGAAAAGAATAATGTCGCAATGCTTTATTCAAGAATTTTTGAAATAAGCAGAGCGCGTCAGTATACTCTTTTGTCAAATGGCAATAAAGAGTTGAAAAATCTTATTGAATTTGCAAAGCAAAACACACCCGAAAGCCTTCCCGAAGGAGAAATGGTTTGCTGTCAGGGAGTAGAGGGTGCATATTCGTCAAAGGCGTGTGAGAGCCTTTTTGAAAACCCGAAAATACAATATACCCCGTCTTTTGAAGATGTTTTTGAAAGCGTGATTTCGGGAAAATGCAGGTACGGAATTTTGCCTATCGAGAATAGCCTTTTCGGTTCGGTTGTTCAGGTTTATGATTTGATGGCAAAATTCAGACATCAGTTTTATATAGTAAAAAGCGTAAAACTTCCCATAAATCATACTCTTGTTGCAAAAAAAGGTGCGAATCTTGAAAATGTTACAAAGGTATATTCGCATCCTCAGGCAATAGGGCAGTGCAGTGAATTTTTGAAGAAAAATTCAAAAATTGAGGTGATTCCGTGTGAAAATACGGCAGTTGCCGCAAAGTTTGTCTGCGACTCGAAAAGCTCTGATATTGCCGCAATAAGTTCTAAAGAATGTGCAGATATTTATAACCTTGAAATTCTTGAAAACAACATTCAGAATAATGACAATAACTTTACAAGATTTATCTGTATTTCAAAGAATCTTGAAATATATAAAGGTTCTGCGAGAGTAGGAATGATGTTTACACTTCGCCACGAAGTCGGAAGTCTTAATGAAATGCTGTCAAGGTTTGCATTTCTGGGGCTCAATTTAACAAAACTTGAAAGCCGTCCCATTCCGGGAAAGGATTTTGAGTTTATGTTCTATGCCGAAACAGATGCAGATAGCCTTTCAGACCAGGTTATTGCATTTTTTGAGGAACTTTCTCAAAGAAAAGAGGAATTTATATTCCTTGGATGTTATAACGAAAAGTAGGAATTTGAAATGATATATGGTCTTTGCGGGGAAAAACTTTCCCACAGTTATTCCAAAATTATACATAATGCTCTTGGAAATAAAGATTATACGCTTTGTCCTTTGAGCGAAAATGACTTTGTACAACTTCTCAAGGAAAAGAACTTTAAGGGTATAAATGTCACAATTCCGTATAAAAAAATCGCTTTTGAAATGTGCGATGTTTTGTCGGATGAGGCAAAGTGTATCGGCAGTGTCAATACAGTTGTAAACAAAAACGGAAAACTTTACGGATATAACACCGATGCTCACGGTTTGATGTTTATGACACAAAAAGCAGAAGTTCAAATCAAAGATAAAAATGTCCTTGTTTTAGGCTCGGGCGGAACAAGTCTTACTGCAAAATATGTAATGCTCAAAATGGGTGCAAAGAGTGTAAATGTTGTGTCAAGAAACGGTGAGATAAACTATGAAAATGTTTATGATTTTTCGGACACTGATGTAATTATAAACACAACGCCTGTTGGAATGTTCCCGAAAAATGATGAAAGTCCTGTTGATGTAGCAAAATTTTCCAGGCTTTCGGGAGTTTTGGATGTCATATATAATCCAAATAAAACGCAGCTTTTAAAGAGCGCTGAAAAACTTGGACTCAAAACCTCGGGCGGTCTTTATATGCTTGTATATCAGGCTGTAAAGGCACACGAAATTTTCTTTGAAACAAAGGTTTCTTTGCAAGAAGTTGAAAGAATTTATAAAGAAGTTCTCAAAACGTGCCTTAATATTGTGCTTGTAGGAATGCCCGGCAGCGGTAAGTCAAGTGTTGGAAAAAGAGTGGCACAGATTCTTGACAGAGAGTTTTTTGATACAGACGCTCAAGTTGAAAAAGAGGGAGTGAAAATCCCTGAGATTTTTGAAAAATTCGGCGAGGAAACATTCAGGGCTAAAGAAACAAATGCGGTCAAAAATGTTTGCTCTCTTTCGGGAAAAGTTGTGGCAACAGGCGGCGGTGCAGTGAAAAAATCGCAAAATGTTGATTTTATGAAATCAAACGGCATAGTTTTCTTGATTAACCGTGATATAGATAAACTCGACTCTGAAGGCAGACCTTTGTCAAAGGGCGGAAAAGACGCAATTTTAAAACTTTATGAAGAGAGAAAAGATCTTTATAAAAATGCCGCGGATTTTGAAGTTTCAAATGATGATATTCAAGAATGTGCAAGGCAAATAGTTGAAATTTTTGAGGAGAAAATATGAAAATACTTGTAATTAACGGACCGAATTTAAATTTTCTCGGCATAAGAGAAAAGCATCTTTACGGCGATAAAACATATGAAAATCTTTGTAAAATGATAAATGACGAGGCCAAAAAAATGGGAATTGAGGTTGAAATTTTCCAGTCAAATCACGAAGGATGCATTGTTGATAAAATTCAGGAAAGTTATGAAAAAATTGATGGGATTGTTATAAATCCTGCGGCATATACACATACAAGCGTTGCAATTCTTGACGCACTCAAATCCGTGTCAATACCGACAGTTGAAGTGCATATTACGGATGTTGACGCAAGAGAGGATTTCAGAAAAATATCGTACGTTTCGCTTGCTTGTATTAAAACAATAAAAGGGAAAGGCTTTGAGGGTTATCTTGAGGCAATGCATATTTTGGCTGAAGAAAAATAACTTTTTACTTCTTGAAACAAGTCGAAAAATGTGTTATTATGTAGAAAAGATATAAAAAAGACTAAAAAGGCAGGTGTTTTAAAATGTCAGAAAAAAATAATAATGATATAGACCTTGTAAACTTTGACAGTCATAGCCAAACAGACAGAATAAGAGAAAACGAAATAATAGAAAGACAGAAAAGGGCAAAAAGAATTGCTGCACAGAAGAGGGCGGAGAGAATACGCCTTGCCAAAATCAACCGCATAAAGAACGCAATTTATGCCTGGGCAAGCCTTATCGGAGTTTTGGCTCTTGTTATTTTTGTAATTGTGCTTGTAGTTTCGGGATTTAAAAAAGATAATAACGACGATACACCTGAAAATGCAGTTGAAAGTGAAATCACAAGTCTTGTAAACGCTTTTTCGCAGAGTGAGGATTTGATTTTCACAACTGAGAAAAATCCTGATATTGATGCAATAAATGACTTTGTAGAATTGTACGGCTTCAAACCCGAAAATGTTTTTTTGGAAAAGACACCAAGCGCATTTTTGTGGAACGCAAAGGCTTTTGGCTGGCTTGCAGATAAAACATATATTACCCAAATAAAAAACACAATCAGAGATTATCCAATGTTCTCAAACGGATATATCTGGTCGTGTGATGCGTCAATGAAGTATGATTTGACTGATGCATATCTTTATGATACGAACTCATCTTATATATCGGCAGTAAGCGAAATTTGCCTTTGGGAAAATGACACATCGTTCCTTTATGAAAAAGATGCTGACGGAAAGGCAAGATTTGACTCGTCAAAGAATCTGACCGTTCTTGAAAAGGTACAGAAAGCGACGGATTATTTCTTTGATAAAAACGACCTTAACGGCGGCGGTATAAGATATGACGAAAATTCGGGACTTGTTTATATTTTGACTCCCGCAAATAGCGGAAAGTCAGACGGTGACGGCTCAAACTACTGGTATAACCACAGATTCGGTTATCTTGACTGTTATAATAATATAGCATTTAATAGTGCGATGACATATCTTGCAAAACTCTATACACTTATGGGACAGCCCGAGAATGCGGCAAAGTATAAGGAAATTGCACAGAAAAATAAACTTGCAATCAACGATACATTCTGGAGCGAAACCGACGGAAGATATATCGGCTGTAAGGACGCTGATGGTGTAAAGCACGACCTTGGTTTTACATTTGTAAACCTTCTTGCAATAAGCGAGGGAATTGCGGATGAAAATAAAACAAAGAGCATAATTTCTTGGCTTGACGGTGAAAGAACTGTTACAACAGATACTGCAAGCGATGTTTATGCGTTTGCCTATGCACCCAGAACCACAACGGTTGATACAAGCGATGCTTGGTGGGACTATGTTGACGGAAAATATCCGCTTGCAACAAATGCACAGTTTGGAACTCACGCACAAAACGGCGGTGCGTCTTACCTTGGTGCTGCTTTTGACATTGATGCAAGAAGTAAAATTGCAAAGAAAACAGGACTTGTAAAGAAAATAAAGGCTCTGTCAACACATAAAGTGGATATGACAGATATGACAGACAGAGATAAAAGCGAACTTGCAATTGCAGCAGGATATATGCTTCGCTCGCTTTATGGAATATCTACCGATGGAAGTACTTTAAGCATTGATGCAAACTTTGCGTCATATGAAGGATATGTTGGAATTAACGGTATTTCACACGGACTTTATAATCTTTCATTGCTTTTCTCGGAAGAAAAAATATTTGTGACGGCAAAAACAAAGAGTCCTGTAAGACTTGAAATTTGTGGCTTTGAAAAGGGCGAGCAGGTAACTGTGAAGCTTGTAAGCTCGGGATTTTATGAACTTGAAGAAAAAATCACAGCAGACGATAAAGGCGTTGTTCATCTCACTCAGCGTCTTGGCGGCGAAGATTATGTGATAATTGAGAGAGCGCCCAAAGAAAAAAGTAAAAAGTAAATACATAAAACCGATAGATGTGTTCTGTCGGTTTTTGCTTTTTTGCCATATGAGAGGAAAAAATGTGAATAATGTTTTTACGACTTATAAAAAGTTTTGTAAAAATATGCAAAATGGCGAAAATGTGCGGTCTTGAGCATAAAAAAGGGCTTTGATTTCTTGACAAAAATAAGGAGTTGTAATATAATAAATACTAATTATTTAAGTAAATTTTTGCACTTTTTGCTCTGTACTTTGAAATTCTTTGTTCCAGATGCAAAAGGCAAAAATTAAGGGGAAAACAATTATGATAACTTTAAAAAAGGACGGAGTCTTTCTTGAAAACGGTGTTATTTGTGAAAAACCGAGTCTTTCCAAGGAAGAAGCAAGAAAAAATACAATAGCATATAAAGTTCTGATGCAGCATAATACATCGGGAAATGATGAAAATCTTAAAATCAAGTTTGACGCACTTGTGTCCCACGATATAACTTATGTCGGCATTATTCAGACGGCAAGAGCAAGCGGAATGAAGGAATTTCCGATTCCCTATGCTATGACAAACTGTCATAACAGCCTTTGTGCCGTTGGCGGAACAATAAACGAAGATGACCATGTATTCGGTCTTTCTGCGGCTAAAAAATATGGCGGAATATATGTTCCTGCAAATATGAGTGTAATTCATTCCTATGCAAGAGAAGAAATGACAAAGTGCGGAGGAATGATTCTTGGTTCGGACAGCCATACAAGATACGGCGCACTCGGCTGTATGGGTGTGGGCGAGGGCGGTCCCGAACTTGTAAAACAGCTTCTTAAAAATACATATGATGTAAAAATGCCCGAAGTTGTGCTTGTTTATTTAAAGGGAACACCAAGACGCGGAATTGGACCTCACGACGTGGCACTTTCACTTGTAAAGGCTACATTCAAGGACGGATTTGTAAAAAATAAGGTGCTTGAATTTGCAGGCCCCGGTGTTAAAAATCTCCCCATTGATTTCAGAAATGGCATAGATGTTATGACAACAGAAACAACCTGCCTTTCATCAATCTGGGAAACAGATGAAATTACAAAGGGCTTTTATGACGCACACGGAAGACAAGAGCTTTATAAAGAACTTAAGGCGGGCGATTGTGCTTATTATGACAGCCTTATTGAAATTGACCTTTCAAAGCAGGAAAGTATGATTGCACTTCCTTTCCATCCGTCAAACGCTTATACAATTCACGAATTTTGTGAAAATGCAGCTGAAATTTTGGCAAGTGTTGAAAAAGAGGCGGCACAAAAATTCAAGGGTGCAAAATATGACCTTGTTTCAAAGGTTAAAGACGGAAAAGTATATGCAGACCAGGGTGTAATCGCAGGATGTAGCGGCGGTATTTTTGATAATATCGACGAGGCGGCGCAGATACTTGACGGAAAGAATACAGGTAACGGATATTTCTCACTTTCAGTTTACCCGACAAGCGTTCCTGTTTCCATTGAACTTACAAAAATTGGTGCAACAGAAAAACTTCTCAGAGCCGGTGCGGTTATAAAACCGTCATTCTGCGGACCTTGCTTTGGTGCAGGCGATGTTCCGTCAAATAACGGACTTTCTCTTCGCCATACAACAAGAAACTTCCCCAATAGAGAAGGCTCAAAGCCTGGTGAAGGACAGATTTCGGGTGTTGCGCTTATGGACTCGAGAAGTATTGCCGCAACGGCTCTCAATCATGGTGTAATTACTGCGGCAACAGATGTTGAATATGATTACACTCCTCACGAATATCATTTTGATAAAACAGTTTATAATAATAGACTTTATTATGGATACGGCAAAGCAAACCCCGATGAAGAACTTATTTTAGGCCCCAATATTACAGACTGGCCGAAGATGTATGAGCTCTCGGATAATTTGCTTGTAGAACTTTGTGCGGTAATAAGAGACCCCGTTACAACAACGGATGAACTTATTCCGTCGGGCGAAACTTCATCGTACAGAAGTAACCCCATAAGACTTTCACAGTTTACTCTTTCAAGAAGATGCCCTGACTTTGTGCCTTTGTCAAAGAAGGTCGACGAAAAGGAAAGAGCAAGACGCGAGGGTAATGTAAGTGATGATATAATGGCAGCACTCTCAAAGGTGGGAAATGCAGATGCACTTTGTAAAAATACACAGTTCGGTGCTTGTGTGTTTGCAAATAAACCGGGTGATGGCTCGGCTCGTGAGCAGGCGGCGTCCTGCCAGAAGGTGCTTGGAACTTTCGCAAATATCTGCTATGAATTTGCGACAAAGCGTTATCGTTCAAACTGTATAAACTGGGGAATTCTGCCGTTTACAATTGACGAAAACGAAAAGTTTGAATATCAGACGGGCGACTATGTGTTTGTTCCGAATATCAGAGAAAAACTTCAAAAAGGCGTTGAAGAATTTGATGCAAAGGTTGTTTGTAAAAACGGTGAAATTAAGGATATAAAACTTTATGTAAAGGGACTTACAGACGACGAAAAGGAAATAATTCTCGATGGTTGTCTCATGAACTATTACGCAAAGCACAATAATTAAGAGGGGGAAAATAAAATGCAAAAGATACAGATGAAAACACCGCTTGTCGAAATGGACGGCGATGAAATGACAAGAATTATATGGCAAATGATAAAGGACGAACTTCTTTTGCCATTTGTTGATCTCAAGTGCGAATACTATGACCTTGGTCTTCCTGAAAGAGATAAGACAGACGATAAGGTTACGGTTGATGCAAGTAATGCAACAAAGAAGTACGGTGTTGCGGTAAAGTGTGCGACAATCACACCTAACGCGCAGAGAGTTGAAGAATATAACCTCAAGGAAATGTGGAAAAGCCCTAACGGCACAATAAGAGCAATCCTTGACGGAACTGTTTTCAGAGCACCTATACTTATTGACTCAATAAAACCCGTTGTAAGAACCTGGAAAAAGCCTATAACTATCGCAAGACATGCGTATGGCGATGTTTATAAGTGTACTGAAATGAAAGTGCCCGAGGGCAAGGCAGAGCTTGTATTTACCGATAAAAACGGAAATGAATCAAGAGAAACAATTTATGATTTTGAATGTAACGGAATTATTCAGGGACAGTATAATAAGGAAACATCAATAAAGGCATTTGCACATTCCTGCTTTAAGTATGCAATAGATACAAAACAGGATTTGTGGTTTGCAACAAAGGATACAATCAGTAAGAAGTATGACCATACCTTCAAGGATATCTTTGCTGAGATTTATGAAAATGAATATAAAGCAAAGTTTGAAGAGCTTGGAATTGAGTATTTCTATACACTCATTGATGACGCGGTAGCAAGAGTTGTAAGAAGTGAGGGTGGATATATCTGGGCTTGTAAGAACTATGACGGTGACGTTATGAGCGATATGGTATCAACTGCATTTGGCTCACTTGCAATGATGACAAGTGTTCTTGTCAGCCCCGACGGAAACTATGAATATGAAGCAGCTCACGGAACAGTAACACGCCATTATTATAGATACCTCAAAGGCGAGGAAACATCCACAAACCCGATGGCAACAATTTATGCTTGGTCAGGAGCTCTGAGAAAGCGTGGCGAAATGGATAATTTGCCTGAGCTTTCAGGCTTTGCTGATAAGCTTGAAGAGGCTTGTATTGATACACTTAATGACGGATATATGACAAAGGACCTTGTAAACCTTGCAGAAGGAGTTAAGTGTACAGCGGTTAATACCAAAGAGTTTATTCTTGAAATCAGAAAGAGACTTGAAGCAAAACTAGCGTAAGTGAATTGTGCATTATTCGATTGTTTTTGCACAAAATATTCTATTTTTATGTAAAAACTTGACATTTATTTTGCTTTTGGTATAATATATTTGTAATAATTTAATATAAGGAAGGTACATTATGAACATCAAAAAACTTTTGGCACTTGCACTTTGTGTTCTCATGCTTTTTGTATGTGTTGCATGTCAGGATGAAACTCCTGCCGGCTCACAGAACAATAGCACAAATGTTGTTGTAAGTGACGACGAATTGCTCGAAAATCTGCATGTTGAAGATTACGACGGATACAATTTCAGAATTCTTATCCGTGAAAACAACAAAGCAGACCAGTATGTAGAAGAAGGTTCCTCAGACCCTATCGAAGACGCAGTTTATAAGAGAAATAAGATTGTTGAAAATATGTTCAACATAAAGATTTCTGCTACAACAACTGTTGAAGACTACGGAACTCAGGCTCTCAACGGAATTCTCGGCGGAGATGATGCATATGATGCAATCTTTGCTCACACAAGATCAGCATTCGTATATGCAACTCAGGGTGCGGCAATCAACTTTAATGAAGTTGATACAATCAATCTCGATAGCCCCTGGTGGTCAAGAGACATCGTTGATTCTGCAAACATAAACGGAAGACTTTATGTACTTGACGGTGATATCTCAACACACAGACTTACACTTGCAATGTGTCTTTTCTTCAATAAGAACATATTTGACGAACTCGGACTTGAATATCCTTACGAAATGGTAGAAGACGGTGACTGGATATTTGACGAATTTGCAGACCTTGTCAGCATTGGTGCAAAGGACCTCACAGGTGACGGTGTTATTAAGCCTGATGAAGACAGACTTGGTTTTATGACAGGTGAGTGGGGTACTCCTATTGGTATTATCTATCCCGGCGGACAGAGAATATTCACAAAGGACGAAGAAGGTATTCCTCAGCTCACAATCAACACAGCAAAGACAGTTGACATTTATGATGACTTCTTTGATCTTGTCGAAACAGATGGAGTATGTGTTACAACTGAAAGCTATAAGATCAACACAGCTCCTTTCAAGGAAGGCAGAGCAATGTTCCAGGGCGGTTCACTCGGAAATGCTATCGATTACAGATCTATGGATGACGATATCGGTATTCTTCCTCTTCCTAAATATGACTATGATGATGAATATAAGACAATCGTAAATGCGCACGCACACCTTATGGTAATGCCTATCACTGTTAAGGATGAAAACAGAACAGGTGCGATTATGGAAGCTCTTGCTGCAATCGGTCAGAGAGACGTTATCCCTGCATTCTATGATATGTCCCTTAAGACAAAGTCAACAAGAGATACAGAGTCAGAAGCTATGATGGATATCATCAAGGACGGTATCGTATATGACCTTGGTTATGCAGTTGGTGATGCACTCGGTTCAATCGGTAAGAACCTTGCAAATACAGCATCACACGACTTCTCATCACTTTATGCATCACTTGAATCACAGGCTTATGCACAGCTTGCTCAGTTCAATAAAGCATACGGCGGAATAGGCTGATTAAGTAATGAATGAATTAAAATCCACCCGCAAAAGCGGGTGGATTTTTTGTTTTTTTAATAATCAGCAATTTACTTTGAATTTCTGCTTATTCCCATACCACCGTCTGCAGAACCGTTATTTGAATTTACCTGACCTGCATTTGAGGCGGCACCTGTATTTCTTGTTCCTGTTGTCGAAGTGCCGGACATACCGTTTCCGCCGACTGCATTTCTGCCCATCATACTGTCAACGCTGTTACCGACTGTATCCCCGCCTGTAACCGCACCTGTTCCAAAATTGTATGAGCCGGTATCGTATCCGTAACCATTGCTTGTTCCTCTTTGGCTGTTGTTGCTGCCGCTTCTTGTAACACCATTGTAGCCGCTGTTATGATAATCACGGCTTTCAGGGCTTCTTCCCATATTAGCAGAACAAGAACATAAAGAAAGGACAACTAAACCTGCAGACACAGGGACAAGCAGTTTCTTTTTTATAGATAACATATTGCGTATCACCTTTCACATTTTAAATTTTAAAGACCTTTTCGGTCATAATTATTTTGTGAAAGTTTGAATAGTTTATAATAGGAAAATGGAAACAAAAAAACAAAAAAAGACCTGCAATTTTTTTGCAGGTCTTAAAATTCAAATTAAATTTTTAATTTATGCAAGAAATTCCTTTAAAGATGCAGGAATCTTTTC
>JAZSLO010000219.1:0-22855 GCA_045535415.1 Eubacteriales bacterium | reverse complement strand
GTAGACTCTTTTGCATTTAAAAAATCAAAGGAGGAGGCGGTAAAATGGACGAAAACTCAAAGAAAAGCACAAATTTGAAAAAAGAGATTTATGAATGGGCAGAAACTTTTTGTACAGCGCTTATAGCCGTTGTACTTGTTTTTACTTTTGTATTCAGATTTGTAACTGTTGACGGACATTCAATGGATTATACTCTTAACCATTTAGACCGTCTCATAATTTCCGATTTGTTTTATAAACCCAAGACGGGTGATATAGTTGTTATCCATGATTCAACAGATATTCATCTTAAAGACGGACCTATTATTAAAAGGGTAATTGCAACAGAGGGCGAAACTGTTGACATTGATTTTGAAAACTGGATTATTACGGTAACAGATAAAGAAGGAAATACAAGAGAACTTTATGAGCCGTATGTAAACAGAGTGGATGCAAATATGATGAGCGTCAGCGCATCGGCATATTATCCTCACGCACCTGAATATCCACATACTGTGGCTGATGGATGTGTGTTTGTTTTGGGAGATAATAGAAACGAGTCTCTTGATTCAAGATTTCTTGGTGATATTGATGAGAGAATGGTGCTTGGAAAAGCATATTTAAGACTTTTCCCACTTGATAAAATTAAATTTTTCGGATAAGAACGCATAAAATGAGCCTGGTGTCCAATAGGAACACAAGGCTCATTTTTTTATGTGTTTTGAATTTTAGATATGAGAATTTTCTCTAAGGTTGATGCATCTGCCTTGCCTTTGGTTTTTGACATAATGTAGCCGATAATTGCCATGAGTGCCGCCTTTTTGCCGTTTTTGAAGTCAGATACTGACTTTTCGCAATTTTTGATAGCCTCGTCGCAAAGAGATGATAAAATTTCTTTGTCTGTTATCATAAAGAGATTGTTATTTTTGGCATATTCAATGACATCTTGGCCTGAAAGCGAGCAGGCTTCAATAATTTTCTTTGCTGTACCTGTGTTTATTTTGCCGTCTGATACCATTTTAGCGCAATTTGAAAGGTTTTTGGGCGAAAGCGATAGTTTTCCCGTCTTTTGATATTCGGGCAAAATACAGGCGCTTATAAGGCTTAAAAGAACTTTGTGATTGTCATAAAACTCAAGACACTTGTCAAAGTAGTCGGAAATTTCCTTTTGTGAAATCAAAAGATTTGCATTCGCATCGGAAATGCCGAATTTTTCAGTATATTTTTTGTATCTTGTTTGAGGACTTTGGGGGAGTCCTTTTTTTATCCTTTTTACTTGAGCATCTGAAACAAAAAGAACGGGTATATCAGGCTCGGGAAAATACTTGTAACTTGAGGCGGATTCTTTTTGTCTCATAACATATGTCTTGAAATCATTCGTGTCAAATCTCATAGTTGAACACTCAACTTTTTTGTTTGATTCAAGAATTTGCGCCTGACGAATAAACTCTGATTCAATTGCTTTTTGAACAAACAAAAAAGAGTTGAGATTTTTGATTTCGCATCTTGTTCCAAACTTCTTGTCTCCGATTTTCCTTGTCGAAATGTTGACATCGCACCGAAACTGTCCCTCATTCATCTTGCAGTCAGAAACCCCTGCATAAATAAGACAAAGACGGAGTTGTTTTAAAAATTCCGAAGCCTCGTCACTACTTTTTATATCAGGCTTTGTCACAATTTCAATTAAAGGAACACCGCATCTGTTGAAATCAATATATGTTTTGTCGTTTTCGTGTATGAGTTTTCCCGCATCTTCTTCAAGATGTATCCGCTCAATTCCAACTCTTGTTGTTGCAATATCAAGATAACCGTCTGTGCAAATGGGATTGTAAAACTGTGTTATCTGGAAGGACTTTGGAAGGTCGGGATAAAAGTAGTTTTTTCTGTCAAATGAGGACTTTTGATTGATGTTGCAGTTAAGGGCAAGTCCTGCTTTAATTGCAAGATTTGCACACTTTTTGTTAAAGCGCGGCATTGCACCGGGAAAACCTGCACAAGTCGGACAGCATAGCGTGTTGGGGGATGCTTTCGGGTCAACTTTGCAGTCGCAGAAAATCTTTGTTTTGGTATGTAATTCCACGTGTATTTCAAGACCGATTATACACTCATATTCTTTATAATAATCTGTCATATTACACCTCGGATTTTTTCAAATGTATGTGATGCTCCAAGAACCAAATCATCCCTGAATTTTTCACCTGTCAAAAGAATTGAAACCGGCATTTTGTTTTGATCAAAGCCGAAAGGAACACTTGCAGAGGGAAGACCGCAAAGGTTTGCCACACAAAGATATTTGTCATATGTATTGCTGCTTGTCTTTTCAAAACCAAATTTTGCTTCAGTTAATTTTGGAACACATTTTGTTGTACCTGGAGTTAAAATTAAATCATAATCTTTATATATGTTTTGACATTCTGTTTGCGCCTTTTTTCTCTCAAAAACAGCTTTTGCATAGATTTCACCGTCATTATGAGATAAAACATACTCACCAAAAAGAATACGCATTTTAACTTCGTCGCCAAATGCACTTCTTGACTTTTCATAAAATTGCGATAAATCTCCGACATTTTCGGGAGCATATCCGTACCGTATACCGTCGTATCTTGCAAGATTCGAGAAAGCCTGCGCGCTTGATATACATTTATAAATTTCAAGACTTTTATCAAAAAAGGGCATAGGTATTCTTTTAACTGTTGCACCGCTTTTTTGAAAGACATCAACTGCATTTAAAAATGATTGTAAAATTTCACTGTCCAGATCTTTGTCATTTTCAATATTTTCAGGAATTGCAATTTTAAGTCCTTTTATATAGTTTTTGTCTTTATCAAAGTCAAAATTAAAAGATTTACTTGTCAAATCGTTTTTGTCTTTTCCGAAGATTTCACGGAAAATCAAAGATGCGTCAAGGGATGTTTTTGAAATTATTCCGACAGTATCAAGACTTGATGCGTGAGCGATAAGTCCATACCTTGAAATTGCGCCGTATGTGGGCTTAAAGCCTAAAAGACCGCAAAAAGATGCAGGGAGCCTTACCGAACCTCCCGTATCTGTGCCGATTGAAAATGGGGAAAAATCCGCAGCAACACAAGCGGCACTGCCGCTGCTTGAACCGCCTGAACAAAAATCATTGTTGAGAGGATTTACAGTTTTTCCAAAACAGGAACTTACGCCTAATGTACCCATTCCAAATTCGTCAAGGTTTGCTTTGCCAAGTAAAATTGCACCTGCTTTTTTGAGTTTTGCATTTACTGTGCTGTCATATGGTGGCACAAAATCATAAAGTACCTTTGACGCGCAGGTTGTCGGGATGTTCTTTGTTATGAGATTGTCTTTGAGAATAAACGGAATTCCCGATAGTATGTTTTTGTCAAATGCCTTTTCTTTGTCAGTTCTTTTTGCTTTTATAAGCGCATTTTTCGTGTTGTCAAAAATTACGGCATTTATGTCTTTGTTTTTATTTTCTATATTGTCGGCATATGCTTTTATAACTTCAAAGCAGGAAAATTCTTTTTGCCTGTAGCCATTAATTATATCATATACCGATAAATTGCAAATACTGTTCATAAACACCTCAGTCAAATACTTTGTTTGTAATAAAATATTCCTCGCTGTGATTTTTTGAATTTGACAGAACTTTTATTGTATCAAGACTCTTTTTTGGTAAGTCCTTTGAAAAGCTGTTATTTGAAATTGTATCAAGACACGAAAGGTCCGAAAAATCTGCTTTTTGAGATTTTTTAAATGCACTTTTTGCGTTGTCTTTCATTTGGCAGAACTTTTCGTCTGCAAAAGGTATGTCTTTGTCGTCTATATGAATTTTTGCGTTAATCAGTAAATTTTCAAAACTTGTGTTTTTCATATAACTCCTAAAAAAAGCGGACGGCAACTGCCGTCCGCTTATAGTTTTTAAATATTATTCAGCAGTTTCTGCGTTTTCAGTTTCTTCGGCTTTTTCCTGTTCAGCCTTTGCAAGTTCTTCGTTGTATTCCTTAAGAGTCTTGCGAACGGGAACGAGCTGGTACTGACCATCCTCTGTCACTTCTATGGTGTAAGAGTTCTGAACAAGAACCTTGTCGGAAATAGATTCAAGTGCAGACCAGTCAGAAATTTCGTTGCCTGTAAAGTCAAGTTCCTTGATGTTTTCAAGATCGAGCGTTGCAAAAGGTGAAATATCAGTGATTCCGCAGGTGTTGAAGTAACCTCTGGTAAGCCCCTTGAGATTTTCAACAAAAGTAATATCTGATAAGGTAATGCCACCAAGAGAAAGGGTTTTTACGCCTGTAAATTTCCTTATATCATCGTGAGTAATCGGATTTTTGGAAACAAATGTTGCACTCTTTACAAGTGTTGAAAGGTCAACAGTTTCTTCAGTTGTAGTTGTTTCTTCTGTGTTTTCAGAAGCCGCAACCTGCTTTTCGTATTCAGCATCAAAGTCGTCATATCCGATGCTTAAGGAATATTCACTTGTCTGTGAATTGTACTGAATTTCAAGATATTTTGCATTTTCAAAATCGGAATAATCAAGATTTATTGCAAGTTTGTCAAGCGCTTTAGCGAATCCTCTTGCAAAGTCCTGATTTTCAAAAAGTGCACTTTTGGATGTGATTCCGTCAAAAAGAATAAAAGCAATTGCCGCACATACAAGAACAATAGCAACAAGGAGTGCTGTAAATTTGATGCGGTTTTTCTTCTGAGTAGCTGTGAGTTTTGCCATGATGTCCTCCATAGATTAAAAATAGTAGAGGTGAATTTTCACCGATTGAAGATATTATAACACTTTAATTTTAAAATTACAACAGTTTTATAAAAAAATATAATATTTGTATAAAATAATATTGATAAATTGATTTATATTGATTGACGGGAATGCTAAATAATGTTATAATTTTTGTATAGAGTGAAAGTAGGTGTTTGCTTTGGCTGTCTCGGATGTAAATGCACAAAAAAGAATAAAAGAACTTAGTGAAAAAGTTAATTATCACAGAGAGAAATACTATCTTGAAGATGCTCCTGAAATATCGGACCATGAATTTGATGCTCTGTTCAGGGAACTTGAAAATCTTGAAAAACAGTATCCCGAGTTTAAACTTCCCGATTCTCCGACTTTGAGAGTGGGAGGATATGTTGCTGATAAATTTGAAAAAACAACTCATAAAGTGCCGCTTAAAAGTCTTAATGATGTTTTTTCAAAAGAGGAACTTTTTGATTTTCTCGAAAAATGTTCAAAAGAACTTTCAAAGGATGTGCCCTTTGCGGTTGAATATAAAATTGACGGTCTGTCAGTCAGCCTTGAATATGAAAACGGACTTTTTGTCAGAGGTGCTACAAGAGGTGACGGAAGTGTGGGCGAGGATATAACAGAAAATCTTAAAACAATTTCTGATATTCCTTTAAGATTAAAGCAAGATATCAGTTATCTTTGCGTCAGGGGCGAGGTTTATATGCCCAAAAAATCCTTTGCAGACCTGAATGCCAAAAGAGATGAAGAGGGACAGACACCCTTTGCAAATCCGAGAAACGCCGCAGCAGGCTCGCTTCGTCAACTTGACAGCCGTATATGTGCACAAAGAAATTTGAGTATTTTTATATTCAATATTCAGGATATGCAGGGCGGACCTCAACTTTTCACTCATAAAGAAAGCCTTGATTTTCTTAAAAGCCTTGGCCTTGTTGTTTCACCGTCATATGATGTGTATACAGATAAGGAACAAATATATAATGCAATTATGCAAATGAATGACAAAAGAAGTGATTTGTCATTTGATATTGATGGCGCGGTTATAAAAGCAAATGACTTTTCCGACAGAATAGAACTTGGCGAACTTCCGCATGCGCCAAAATGGGCAGCGGCTTTCAAATATCCGCCCGAAGAAAAGACAAGTATTCTTCAGAGTATCGAGGTAAATGTCGGAAGAACAGGTGTAATTACACCTTTTGCAATTTTTGACCCAGTTTTCCTTGCAGGAACAACGGTTAGCAAAGCAACTCTTCACAATATTGATTTTATCCACGAAAAAGATATAAGAGTGGGAGATAAAATTGTTGTAAGAAAAGCAGGGGACATAATTCCTGAAATATTAAAGGTTGATATGTCACACAGAACAAATCAGATTGCATTTGAAATGCCAAAAAACTGCCCGTCGTGTAATAGCATACTTGTCAGAGAAAAGGATATGGCGGCAACAAGATGTATAAACCCTGACTGTCCGAGCCAGATTTCGAGAAAACTTGAACACTTTGTGTCAAGGGATGCAATGAATGTTGACGGATGCGGTGAGGCACAGATAAAGATGCTTTGCGACTCGGGACTTGTAAGGGATGCGGCAGACCTTTATTCTCTCAAATGGGAGGATATAGCCGGATTTGAGAGAATGGGTGAAAAGTCGGCAAAAAATCTTGTAAATGCAATTGAAAAGTCAAAGTCGGCAGGTCTTTCAAGACTTATACACGCACTTGGTATAAGACATGTAGGAAAACAGACGGCAATACAACTTTCCGACAATTTTGAAACTTTAGATAATCTTATGAATGCGTCATTTGATGAGCTTTCGCAAATTTCCGATGTCGGCGAAATAGTAGCACAGAGCATACTTGACTATTTCTCGCTTGAGACTTCAAAAAATCTTTGTGAAAAACTCGAAAATGCAGGAGTTGTCACATATCAGGAAAAGACCGTGGTGGGAGATAAACTGTCGGGACTTTCGTTTGTAATTACCGGAACTTTGCCGGGAATGAAAAGGGAAGAGGCGCAAGGTATAATCATATCAAACGGCGGTAAATGCTCGTCGTCGGTTTCAAAGAATACAAGTTTTCTTCTTTGCGGAAGCGATGCAGGTTCGAAACTTGCAAAGGCGCAGAGCCTTGGGGTAAAAATAATATCACTTGATGCCCTTTTTGAAATGATTAAATAAAATAATCCGCATTACAAAAAGTAATGCGGATTTCCTTTGTTATTTTTCAACCTGTGTGATTTTTGCACTTGCCTCGTCAAGCATTTTTGTACAATCTTTTATAATGCGTGTCGACTCTTCGTAAAGTGACAGAGCATCCGAAAGAGGCGGGTTTTTATTTTCAAGTGTATCTGCTATTTCAGAAAGCCTTTCAAGACTTTCTTCAAATGAGAGGGCTTTTTCTTTTGTCTTTTTTGTTTCAGCCATTATTGTTTCCTCCGTTGTTTTGTATTACCTTGTCAACTGTTGCCTCGAGTTTTCCGTCGGAAAGCTCAAGGTTTATTTTTTGTCCTTTATCAACTGATTTTGTACTTGAAATTACTTTTCCGTCACTGTCAAAAACCGCACCATATCCTCGTGACAGAACTGCCATTGGATTTAAGGCAGTGAGCTTTGAAACAAGACTTGAAAAGGTGGAAGATTTGTCCTTGAAAAGTTTTTCAATCGTGTTTTGAATGTCAATTTCGTATTTTGATAAGACTTGCATTTTTGATTCAAGATAGAATTTTGGACCTGCCAGAATTTTCAGAGCTTTTTTGCTTTCAAGGGCAGTTCGTTTCTTGGAAATTATAAGCGAAATCGAACTTTCCAAAAGAGATTTGCTTTGTAAAAGAGTATTCTTTAAATCCTTTATGTCGGGAACTGCAAGTTCTGCCGCAGCGGAAGGTGTGGGTGCTCGAAGGTCTGCTACAAAATCGCAGATTGTAAAATCTGTTTCGTGACCGACTGCAGAAATGACGGGCGTTTTGCAACCGAATATACATCTTGCAAGATTTTCATCATTGAAAGCCCATAAATCTTCAATAGAACCGCCACCGCGTCCGATTATTATTGTATCACACTTGTCGTCACTATCAAAATGCAAAAGACCGTTTATAAGGTCAGCCGGCGCATCGGGGCCCTGAACAAGTGATGGGTATATACAGATTTCGCAAAGCGGATATCGCCTTGAAATTATGTTTTTCATATCCGCAACCGCAGCACCGTCGGGTGCAGTTATAATTCCAATTTTCTTTGGATATTTTGGAATGGGTTTCTTGTGCTGTGAATCAAATAAGCCAAGTGCCGATAACTTGTTTTTTAATTGCTCATAGGCTTTGTATAAATCACCAATTCCAAAGGGTTCCATGTGTTCAACATATAACTGATACACACCATCTCTTGGAAAGACCGAAACTCTGCCAATTGCAAGAACTTTCATGTTTTCCTTAACTTCGAAATTAACTCTCGAGGCATATGTTCTGAACATTACAGCCTTTATAAGAGATTCCGAGTCTTTTAGCGAAAAATACATATGTCCCGATTTGTAGTGGTTTGTAAAATTTGAAATTTCACCGACTACGGCAATGTTTGAAAGCACTTCAGATGAGTCAATAAGCGCTTTGACATAGTCATTGAGCTGAGTTACACTAAAGGTGAGTCTGTTATCCAATCACAGCACCTCCTTTGCCTGTTTTGTGTGCGTTTTCGCAAAGCAGGGCAATACCGCAAGAATTGTCGCAGGAAAATTCAGGTTTTGAAAAGTACACATTTTCAAGACTTTCATTTATGATTTTTCTCATATATAAACTTGATAAAACTCCGCCTGCGAAAATTACGGGTAAATTGCCATTTTCTTTTCTGATTTGAATTACACTTTGTATTATACTTTTTGCAATACTGTCAAAAATAAACCTTGATACCTGAGCATTTGAATATCCGTCGGACAAAAACTTTTGCGTTTTGTTTTCAAGTCCCGAAAGATTAAAATATGCACCCTTCATGCTTGTAGATTCTTTTAATTTTTTCTCATTTGTCTCATCAAGACAAATTTTGTCAAGATACTTGCCGCAGGGAAAAGGGTATCCCATAAGAACGCCTGCTCTGTCAATAATCTGACCTGCCGAGGCATCTGATGTTCCGCCGCATACTTTTACATTGAAAGAGTATCCGTCAAACTCAGATATGTGCGCCTCGCTTGTTCCGCCCGATATGTGAAACGATATGAATTTTTCGCAAAAAGCATCTTTGTTTCCACAACTCGAAATGGCAGATGCGATGTGTCCTGCCTGGTGAGAAAATGTGTAAAGCGGGATTTTGTGCGAATGTGAAATACCTGATGCAAAAGAAAACCCCGAGAGAAAACACGGCATATAGGAATCCTCGACATCTCTTGGCTTTTGTGAAACACCGACAGCACACAAATCTTTGGGAGTGTACTGACAATTGTCAAAGAGCCTCTTTGAAAGTTGTGGCAGAAATTTTGTGTGCAAAAAAACGGCATCACTCTGGCGAAGACCGCACTTGCCCGTGTCTACGGGCAAAATTTGTCTTTCGTCAGCAATAACTATGCCGTCTTTTACGAGAGATAAACTCGTTGTATAATTACTTGTATCAATTCCTAAAAACAATGGAGAATTTTTCATTAAATCATTTAATCCTTGTTTTGTTCAATATTTTTTTGAGCAGTACCCAAAATACCGTTGATAAATGTGTAACTGTCATCGTTGTCGTATTTTTTTGCAAGTTCAACAGCCTCATTTATTGAAACGCTGTTTGGAACATCCTCACAGTAAAGCATTTCAAAAAGTGCAAGACGAAGGATTGAAACAGAAATTTTTGAAATTCTTTTCATGCTCCACTTTTTAGATGCCGTTTTAATTATTTCGTCAATTTCCTCAATGTTTTCGCAAACGCCGTAATATACTTTTTTGAAGTAATCATCGTTTTTTATATCTTCAGGGACAAAGTTTTCGTCGGAATAGGGAAGATTTTCTATATATAAGTCAAGTGTTTCGTCAGCACCCTGGTCAAGGTTGAATCCAATGTTAAAAATCATACAAAGTGCAGCTTGTCTTGCATCGCGTCTGTTCATAAATATCTCCTGAAATAAATAATTTAATGCTTTGATTTATTATATACTTTTTTTGCGTCAATGTCAATATTTTACTTTGGTTTAAAGGCAATATTTATACCTTTAGCTCTATAAGTGTTAACATTTTTAATATAGTATGATATAATGCAACAAGTTTACAAGTCAACAACAATTTTGCCTTGTTAATAGTTTGTATATTGACTTTTTGCGTAAAATGATTATAATAATAATGGTACGCTTTGTATTATGAAAGAGAGTTGAATATGAGGATGAAGAAAAGTCCAAAAGTATACAGCCATGCGGTAAATCTTAGAGCGATAGCCGCTCGCAACGTTGAAGTTAAACCAAATAAAGTTTTATATAAATATTTTGATAATGATAAGAATATAGCGGAGATGACCTTTGCAACTTTTGGCGATAAAGTCGAAAGAATGATAGGTGCTATGCAGAAAACAGGTCTTTGCGGAAAGAGAATTGCCATAATTGGAGAAGCATGTCCTGAGTGGATAATTTCATTTTATGCAATAATTTCTGCTGGAAGTGTTGCAGTTCCGCTTGACAGAGAGCTTTTGCATTCTGAAATTGCAGGATTTTTGAAAACTGCGCAGGCTGATGCAATTGTAATGTCACCGATTTATTCCGAAAAGTTTGAAACTCTTAAACAAGACGGAGTGTTTGACGGTCTTTCAAAAATTATAAGAGTTGACGACGGTAAAGAGTGGAATGTGGATGATGACAGACTCTGCACCTTTGATGAGTTTCTTGAAAACGGAAATGAATATGAAAGACCGAAAAGGTCTGATATTATGAGAAGAAGCGCAAGAGGAGATATGAGCATAATGCTCTTTACCTCGGGAACAACAGGCACAAGTAAGTG
This sequence comes from Eubacteriales bacterium, assembly GCA_045535415.1. Taxonomy (GTDB): domain Bacteria; phylum Bacillota; class Clostridia; order Oscillospirales; family CAG-382; genus UMGS1387. The sequence goes on along the minus strand of JAZSLO010000219.1, from coordinate 12,195 downwards.
CGTAATGCTTTCTGAGAGAAATATAGTTTCCTGCGCAAATTCTGCTGTTCAGTCTGTTGACTTTAATGAAGACGATATTCTTATGAGCGTTCTGCCGCTTCATCACACTTATGAACTTGCAATAAGTATTGCAGAGAATATACTTGGTGTTACTGTTTGTATAAATGATTCGTTAAAGCACGTTTTGAAAAATCTTAAAACATTCAAACCCACAGGTCTTGCACTTGTGCCCTTGTTTGTTTCAACATTCAATAAAAGAATCTGGGACGAAGTAAGAAAGAAGGGCAAGGAAAGACAATTAAAGATTGGTATTGCCGCATCAAAGGCAATGCTGACAGTTGGTGTTGATATAAGACAGAAGCTCTTTTCCGAAGTTTTGTCTGCGTTTGGCGGAAATCTTAAAAAGATAATCTGCGGCGGCGCGGCAATGGACCCCACACTTACAAAGACCTTTGATGCTTTTGGTATCACTCTTTGTGAGGGTTATGGTATAACAGAATGTTCGCCTCTTATTGCAGTAAATCCGTATTATGCGAGAAAAACAGGCTCGGTTGGACCGACAGTTCCGTGCTGTACGGCAAGAATTGAGGCTACAGGCATTGATGAAAAGGGTAATGAATTTGGTGAAATTCAGGTTAAAGGCGATAATGTAATGCTTGGTTATTATAATAATGACGCGGCAAATGCAGATGCTTTTACTGAAGATGGCTGGTTCAGAACGGGCGATATCGGTTATATGGATAAAGACGGATATATCTTTATAACAGGAAGACAAAAGAGCGTAATTGTTCTCAATAACGGAAAGAATGTTTTCCCCGAGGAACTTGAAGAATATCTTGAAAAAATTGAAAAGATATCCGAGAGCGTTGTTGTTGGAAGAACAAAAGAGGACGCTCAGGAAGTAGTTCTTACGGCGGTAGTATATCCGAATTTTGACATGTATAAAAAAGATGAGGATATAAATGTAATTGCCGAGGATATAAAGAAGAGTATCGCAGAACTCAATAAAAAACTTCCCTCGTTCAAACAGATAAGAAATATCGAAATAAGAAAGACAGAATTTGAAAAGACTTCATCAAGAAAGATAAAACGCTTTTTGGTAAAGTGATTTATACTTTTTTGTTTGAATATATATAACAAACTTTAAGGAGAGTACTTATGTTCGAAGAAGTAAAGGCAATGCTTGCAGAGGAAATGTCAATAAACCCCTCTGATGTAACAGAAAGCGCAGAGTTTGTAAATGATTTGGGATTCAATTCCCTTGAACTTGCAGACCTTGTTGTGCTTTGCGAAGAAAAGTATGAGGTAGATATTGACGAAGAGAGAGCCCATACTCTTGTAACCGTTGGAGACTTTGTAGAATATCTTACAGAACTCGTAAACGAAAAGTAATGAAAATTTTTGGGATTTTTAAAGATTATATTTTAAAAATTCAAAATATGAAGAAGAGCATATATACAGTTTTTGCGCTCTTGGGAATGTTAGCAGGAATACCGTTTGTGTTTTCCAAAGCATTTCTTGTGTCGTGGATAATATATGTGCCTCTCTTTGTAGCATTATTTTCAAAAACAGCAAATAAAAAGAGAGTGTTTTGCTCTCTTTTTTGCTTTTTTGAAGGCTTTTATTTGGTTGCATACCACTGGTTTTTGTATATGTATCCACTCAGCTTTGCGGGACTTACAAATGGGCAGAGTGCTGTTGCAATAGCACTTATTATGATTTTTGTACCTGGACTTCATGCGCTTTTGATGAGCCTTGTTTTGTTTTTGGGAAGATTTTTGACATTTGGAAAAAACAGTTTTGATAATGTTTTTCTGTTCCCTGCGCTTTATGTAATAGGGGAGTATTTGCAAACACTCGGTATATTTGCATTCCCCTGGGCAAGACTTTTTACTGCACAAATGGAAATTCTTCAGAATGTACAGATTGCAAATGTTCTCGGCTCTTTTGGTGTAACTTTTATAATTATGCTTTTCAACGCACTTGTGGGGGGTGCAGTAATTTCAACCAAACCCAAAAAGGCAAAACTTTCACTTTGTTTTGGTCTTGTTATGGTGTGCCTCAACTTTTATTATGGTTTGTGTTGTATGACTGATTACGGACGGTACCAGGGTACAGACTCTTTTGCTGCTCTTCAGGGAAATATGCCCTCTGATATTAAGTGGGAAAAATCAAGTCTTGAAGAGGCAATGGAAAGATATGAGACTCTGGCGCAAAGTGCAAAAGAGGAGGCAGGAGATTTGTTTTTAATCGCAATGCCTGAAACAAATTTCCCGACTACTCTTATAAAAGACGGTGAAATTGCAAATTATAGTGCTGTCAGAAGCCTGTATAATATTTCGCAAAACGCATTTCATACAGTAGCAGGTGCATTTCTTAAAGAAAGCGGTAAGACATATAATAGCCTTTATGTGATGGAAAATGGTACGGGTAATGTATCGACATACTCAAAGCAAAAACTCGTGCCAATGGGCGAATTTGTGCCTTTTGGAGAGACTTTTGAGAAATGGTTTCCTTTTTTGAACCTAAATTTAAGCGGTAATGACATAAGCGAAGGTGAAAAAGGGCAAATTGTAGAAACGAAATTTGATAAATTATCTTGTCTTGTGTGTTTTGATTCGATATTTCCCGAAATTTGCAGATATCAGGTTAGAGAAGGCGCAAGAGTTTGTGTCGTATCAACAAATGACTCCTGGTATAAGACATCAAGCGCACTTTGGAATCATGCAAATCATGCAAGAATGAGGGCAGTTGAAAACGGAGTTCCGGTTGTAAGAAGTGCAAATACAGGAATTTCAATGCTTGTTTCACCAACAGGAAAGGTTGTAAAATCTCTTGGAGTTAATGAATTTGGGTATATAACGGCAAGTCTTGATGTTCCAAAAGGCACAACTTTTTATACAAGACATGGCGATTTGATAGTGTATTTCAGTTTTGTACTGATTGTCGTTTTAAGTCTTTGGAAAATTATATTTGTAATTAAAAACAAAAAGCAAATATGATTTTCTCAACCAATTAAAATAAAACTCTCCACCCGCATCTGCGGGTGGAGAGTTGTGTTTTACAGCAGAAAATCCGATATGGTATGTCTTTTTACTCTTTCATAAGGCTTTGAGAGGGTAGTGCCGCAAATTGTGTGATGAATGAGTTTTGTGATAGATACATTTGTGTCAAATAAATGCTTTGAAATTGCAGTCGAGAGAATTTCAGCAGCAATTGTGTTTTTGTCAAAAAATGCACTTGTTATGTTTGTGTCTTTTAAGTTTGTTGAAAAGAGACTTGCAACAGATAATTCTTCGGGTAAAGAAATCTTTAAATCCTGCGCCGCTTTTTCAAAATAAATCGCACTCATTCTGTCCTCGCAAACTATACACGAGGCTTTTGAAGAAGAAATAATGCGTGATGCGGTATCTTTATCAGTAACATCAGAAAAGGTTACAATGTCAAAATCACTTTTGTTTGCAAAAGTGCTATACATTTTTGAATTGATCGTTTGCTTTGATGTAACATACAAAAGTCTTTCGTGACCGTAGTCCTTTATGATTTGATAAATTTCCTTTGTAGATGTGTCAAGGTCGGGAATAATATTGATTTTTCCGTCAGTTTTTTCAAAAGCGTACATTGTGAAAATCCCATTTTCTTCACAAAAGAAGCCAATATCCTTTGAAGTGCATCCAAAAAATACAACGGAAACATTTTTTCCACCGCTTATTGCATCAAAAATCCTGTCGTTTTCAAGTTTTGAGAAAGTGAAGGTGTTGATACCTTGTGTTTTTGCTAAATCGCAAAGAGCGTTTGCACACTGCAATAGATAATTGTTTGCGCTTGAGGGAGTTATGCAAATAAGACTTGATGTATCGCCTGATGTATTTAATTGTACTTTGGGTTGTGTTTTAGTATCTGATACAATTACCGAGCCAATGCCGGCTTTTTTGCAGATGTATCCGTCATCGCAAAGAAGTTCAAGAGCTCGTCTTATTGTTGTTCTTTCAACACCGTAAATTTCTTTGAGCTCACGCTCTGACGGAAGAGTGGAGTCTAATTTATATGCACCTGACTTTATTTTTGAAACAATGTCCTTTGCAATTTCTGAATATACAGAATTTTGTCTTTTTGACATTTATATCCCTCCAAATCTTTATTAAATTATACACCTTAATTTCAAACAATTCAATAGAAATGTATACCTGTTTACATAAATTTAAAAAAATAAAGACGGCAAAAGCCGTCTTTAAGTTTTATGTTGCAACTAAAATCTTCCGAAAATTACTTTTCCGGGATTAAGAATTCCATTGGGGTCAAACGCGCTCTTAATACCTTTCATAATATCAAGAGTCTGCTTTGCAAGGAAGTCTTCAAGGTATCCTTGCTTTGCGTGGCCAATTCCATGCTCGCCCGATACTGCTCCGCGAAGCTCGTTTGCTTTCTCGTACATGCAGTCCATAGCTTTATTGAGTCTTTCTTCCCAGTCTTTTTCGGACAAATCATCACGGAGAATGTAGATATGTAAGTTTCCGTCACCTGCGTGACCGAAATACTTTATGCGGATTCCGATTTTGTCTTCAAGCGTATCAACATATTCCACCATATCGTTGATTTTGTTTCTGGGTACAACAACGTCAACTTCGTCCATCTGAGTTGTGGAATTTTTGATAGCTTCAAGGAAAGCACCTCTTGCTTTCCATACAGCATCATTTCTTTCTTCAGTGTCAAGTATAAAGACATCAGGAGCGCCGAGTGAAAGACAAAGTTCTGCAACAGACTCATAGTCTTTTTCGATTTCGTCTCTTGTATTTCCGTCAAATTTCAAGAGAAGATATGCATCATAATCTCTGTCAGGGAAGTTTACACCGAGATATGTTTCCGCATCAAGAATTACCTGTCTTTGCATAAATTCAATGGCGGTAGGTATTGCCTTTGATTTTATAATTTCGGGAACTGCACCGATTGCCTGCTTTAAGGTCGGGAAGGGAATAAGAAGACTTATGCTCTTTGAGGGAAGGGGTAAAAGCTTCATTGTAGCCTTTGTTACAATGCCGAGTGTACCCTCCGAGCCGACAATTAAATCTTTAAGGGAATATCCCGAACTGTTTTTAACGATTTTACCGCCGAATTCGACGATTTCACCGCTCGGGAGTACAACTTCAAGGGCTCTTACATAATCTCTTGTAACGCCGTATTTTACGGCTCTCATACCGCCCGCATTTGTGCTTATGTTTCCGCCGATTGTCGCGGTCTTTTCACCGGGGTCGGGGGGATAGAAGAAACCATTATCCTGAGTGTATTGTGCAAGTTCCATAAGAAGAACACCGGGCTGAACAGTAACTGTTAAATTTTCTTCGTCAAGTTCGAGAATTTTGTTCATTCCCGAAACATCAATTACAATACCTGCACTTGTCGGTACTGCAGCACCTACAAGACCTGTTCCTGCACCTCTGGGAGTTACAGGAATAAGATTTTGATTTGCATACATTAAAACCTTTGAAACGTCCTCGGCGCTCATTGCTTTAACAACAATGTCGGGCATATGAGTTTGAGTTGTAAGTTCGTCTCTGCCGTAATCTTCGCCGATGTTTTCGCCAAAAAGTACACTTGATTTGTCACTCAAAAGGCTGCAAATATTTTCAAAATCTTTCAAGGTTGCTTTTCTTAAATTTGTCATATTATTTGCCTCCTTTCGTGATTTTCTCTATCATTTTAGGAACTATTTCGTAAAGGTCGCCGACAATTCCAATGTGTGCAATATTGAATATCGGAGCGTCCTTGTCGGTGTTTATTGCAACTATTGTGTCGGAAGCATTCATACCTGCCGAGAACTGAACTGCACCCGAAACACCACATGTAATAATAAGTTTTGGTCTTACTGTTCTTCCGCTAAGACCAATCTGGCGTGAACCCGGCATTGTGCCGTTTTCAACAAGCGGTCTTGTGCAGGCGTATGTTCCACCGAGAGCATTTGCAAGGTCTTTAACAAGCTCTATATCCTGCGCTGTTTTTACGCCTCTTCCTGCAACGACGATAATTTCAGCGTTTTCAATGCTTTCAACCTTTGGCTTTTTCTCTACAGATAAAATTTCGATTTTTGATAAAAGCTTGTCATCGGGAATGTCACACATCGTAATTTTTCCAACAGGGGAAGAAATTTTCTCTGGACTGTTCATAACCTTGTATCTGACCGTTGCAAGCTGCGGGCGGTTGTTTGGTGTTGCAATCTGAGCCATAATGTTTCCGCCGAAAGCAGGACGAATCTGAACAAGGTCAGTATTTTCTTCCATATCAAGAATAGTACAGTCGGCAGTAAGACCTGTTTTGAATCTTGCCGCAACTCTGGGTGCAAGTTGTCTTCCGACAGTTGTCGCACCAACTAAAATTGATGACGGCTTGATTTTATTTATAAAGTCTTCAAATACAGCCGTATACGGCTCACATCTGAATGATGAAAGTTCTGGCTTGTCATATACAAAAACTTCGTCAACGGGGAATTCAAGAAGTTTTTTTGGAAGGTTTGAAACTCCGTAACCCATTACAAGACAAAACACCTTGTGACCTATTTTGTCGGCAAGTTCTCGTGCTTTTCCTATAAGTTCAAATGTAACAGGGTGTATTTCGCCTCCGGTGTGATCAACATAAACGCAAACACCATTCCAGAGGGATTTGTCAATTTGCGGTGCAGTTTCACCCTCAATATATTCAATTTCGCCGCCTGTTGATTTTCTAACACAAAGTTTGCACATTTTACAGGCGGAATTTATGGATATTTTTCCGTCGTCCGAAACTTCAAGAGCGTTGAAAGGACAGATTTTAATAAATTCGGCGGGGTTCCTGATTTTGTCGTTATGTATAAGTAAACTTCCCATAATTATCTATCCCCCTGTATGAATTTAAGAGATTTTAATTTTGAATACAGCTTGTCGCAGACAACATCACTCTCGTCGTCCCATATTTCTCTCTCACTATTGTCTTCGGGCGGGAAAATTCTGCGAACCTGTGTTGGTGAGCCTGAAAGACCGTAAGATTTTTCGTTTTTATCTTCAAATGCATCAAGATTTATGAATGTTATCTGTCTTGTTGCACTCTCTTTTTTCTTTACATAAGAGGGAAGTCTTGGCTGATAAATGTCCTTGTCAACACAGATAAGACACGGAAAAGAAATTTTAGCAATTTCAAAAAAAGTATCCATATCCATTTTAACTGTCAGTGAATCCTTCTCAACCTTCTGAATTTCTGTAACACCTGCAATGCAGGGTATATTCATATATTCGCTGATTTCAGGGCCAACCTGAGCAGTATCACCGTCGGTTGTCTGTTTTCCGCATATGATAACATCAAAATTTCCCGATATTGCGATTCCCTGAGAAAGAGTTTTTGCAGTTGCAAGAACATCTGCGCCAGCAAAACGCCTGTCGGTTAAAAGAACGCCTTTGTCAGCACCCATCGAGTATGCTTCTCTTATCATATCCTGTGCCTTTGGGGGACCCATTGTGATAACGGTGATTTCACCGCCCATTTGTTCTCTGAGCCTGAATGCACATTCAAGCGCATAAAGGTCATATGGATTTGTCTTTGAGTCAGCACTGTCACGTTTTATAGTGCCCGTAACTGCATCGACTTCAACTTTGTTTGAGTCAGGTACCTGCTTTATGCAAACGCATATATTCATATAAGTCAGTCCTTTCAGGAAAATTCAAATTTTACCAAGTAAATTATACCAAATCCTTTGTCTAATGTCAACTATAATACAGCAAAAAAGATAGTTAAATTTATAACAAATTACCAAACAAAAAAAGAGATGCAACGCATCTCTTTGGTAAATAATTTGATATAAAATTCAGTCTTTTTTCTCTTGACATTTTGAGAAAGGTGTTTTAAGACAGCCATCGCATTTTCCGCACTTTGAGTGCATAAGACAAGAAATCTTGCAATTTCCGTCAGAGTAATGTCTTTCAAGGTCTATGTTAGCATTTGCGATATGGCAGTATCTCACAACAGTTTCTGTAAATCCTCCGCTATTTTCGGGCATAAAAAAACTCCTTAATCTGAAAAAATTAGTGTATCTTTATTATATGCAGATTAAGGAGTTTTATTACATTTTAAGTTTCTTTGAATCCGTCAATTCCCGCTTTTTGAATTGCACCGAAAATTCTGTGTTTAATTCCTTTGTTTTGTTTTTCAAGCATTTTTAAAAGTTCTTTAGTTTGCTCTCTGTTTGAATTTTTGTCGGCAGGGCAGGGACTTTTTAAAATTGGAAGATTTGAGTGGTTTATAAAGTATTTTATGTCTTTTTCGGGTGCGTAAATCATAGGTCTCAGAAGCGTTATGTCACTCCTGTCAAGGTATGTTACTGGTGAAAAACAACCGATTCTGCCCTCGTTAAAAAGATTCATCATAAAAGTTTCAACTGCATCGTCAAAGTGATGACCGAGTGCAATTTTATCGCATCCAATTTCTTTTGAATATGTGTGAAGTGCACCTCTTCTCATTCTTGCACAAAGAGAGCAAGGGTTTTGTTCCTCGCGTACTGAAAAAATTATTTTTGCAATGTCTGTTTTGAAAAGGTGAAACGGGACTTCAAGTTGATTACATAATTCTTCAATTTGTCTGTAACTTTCCTCTATCTCATCTTTGTTTCCAAAGCCGGCATCGTAAAATGACGGGTCCATACATATTGCGTGGAGCGTGAATTTGTTTTTATAAAATTTTGAAAGCGACGAGAGCGCGCAAAGAAGTGCAAGTGAATCCTTTCCGCCTGATACACCAACGGAAATGTTGTCCCCGTCTTTTATCATTTCGTAATCATCAACAGCGCGTCTTACATAACTCAATATTCGCCTTACATTAAATTCAAAATCCATATTTTTATCTCCGTAATATATAGAGTAAATAAAACATAATATTTAATAAACTTTGTTTGATTGTATCATAATTTCTAAAAAATTTCAATAGCGGAGAGTTGTATGAACACAAAACTTATTAGAAAAATAAAATTTGTATCTAGTTCGCTCTTAATTCTTTTTTTGTTTATATTCTCAATTTATTGCTATAATGTTGGTGTAAAAAGTGATGAGAATATAAAAGTGTCACTTACAACACCGCAGACAAATCTTGAGGATGCTCCGTCATTTTCGGGAGATAGCGCAAGAGGCAGTTGCCTTGTCGACGCAAAAAGCGGAAGTATTCTATATGAAAAAAATCAAAATACAAGAATGCCCATGGCAAGCACAACTAAAATAATGACAGCACTTGTTGCAATAGAAAATATGGATGTAAACAGAGTTGTTACAGTACCAAAGCAAGCAGTCGGAGTTGAGGGTTCAAGCCTGTATTTAAAGGAAAATGAACAAATTAAGGTACTCGATTTGCTATATGGTCTTATGCTTGAATCGGGAAATGATGCGGCAACGGCAATTGCAATTTTATGCTCGGGAACTGTTGAGAATTTCACTGAGCTTATGAATAAAAAAGCAAAAGAAATAGGACTTATAGATACTCATTTTGACAATCCCCACGGACTTCATTCTGATAATCATTATACAACACCGTATGAACTGGCTTTGCTCACATCAAAGGCTCTTGAAAACGATACATTTGCACAAATTGTATCAACTAAAAGCCATTATGCACAAACCTCAATCGGAAAGAGATATTTTGTAAATCATAATAAACTTTTAAGATATATGGAAAATGTCGTTGGTGTAAAAACAGGCTTTACAAAGACGGCGGGCAGATGTCTTGTTTCTGCGTCAAAAAATGATGAAAGCCTCTTTGTTGCCGTTACATTAAATGACGGCAATGACTGGAATGACCATATGAATATGCATACCTTTGCAAAAGATAATTTTGAAACCTGCCAGATTGCTGATGTAAATGATTTTTGCATAATTTATGATTTTGAAAAATATGTTCCGTCACAAAGTGTTTATTTAACTGTTTTAAAAGAGCAAAAACCAATAATAGACTATGAGTTGAAGTTTTCGCAAAAAGATGTTTATTTAGAATACAAAGCAGATGGGATTGCAATGGGAAAAATCTATATGAAAAGACAAAAATAAAGCCGAAAGAACTATTCTTTCGGCTTTAAATTTTCATAAGTTATGCAGCAATATCAAGGCTTTGACCTGAATTGATTTTTCCGCTTGTTATAACATTCAATTTTTCTCCGTCAGTCACAACAATAATGTCACCGTCAATGTCAGTTCTGTAAATTTCACATTCGCGGTTATATAAATCCTCTAAAACTTCCTTATGAGGATGTCCGTATGAATTGTCAAGACCGCAGCTTATAATGCAAATTTGCGGATTTATTGCATCAATAAAATTCTTTGAATTTGAAGTGGATGAGCCGTGATGTGCACATTTAAAGACTGTTGCAGAAAGATCGTTTGCAAAACTATTTAAAATGTTTCTTTCAACTTTTGCTTCGGCATCTCCTGTAAATACAAAGGATGTATCCTTGTAGTCAAGTTTTAAGCATACAGAACAGTTGTTGAGATTGCTATCTTTGTCATCACTGTAAAGAATTGTAAAATCAATGTTCTCATCAAGGTTGAATTTGTCATTGACAGCTGGACTTAAAAGTTTTGTGCCGTGTTTTTCCTTGCTTTGTGCAATTGCATCAACAAGTCTTTCAAAAGTTGCGGTAGTAGAAACCTTTCTTGTCATAATGACATTGTTTACCTTGAAAGTTTCAAGAATTGTGTCTGCACTTCCAATGTGGTCCTCGTGCGGATGCGTGAATATGCAGTATTCAATTTCGGACACTCCGTTGTTTTCAAGATAGTCGCAAAGTTTTTGTCTCTGAGAGTATGTGCCTGTATCAATCAGCATATATTTTCCGTTCGGAGTCCGGATAAGTGTTGCATCACCCTGCTCGACATCTATATAGTGAATCGATAATGCATTATCATCGTAAACCGATAAAAGAGGGTCAGGGATTCCTTTGTCATTATTTTTATAATGGTAATTGTTTGTAAAGTAGTTTACCGCCGCAAAAATAAGTGCAATTGCAATTATAATGCTTTTGACAGGTAGTTTTTTATAGCCTGATTTTCTCATTCAAAATCACCGTTTTCATAGTTCATACGCATTTCCAAATATTCTTCTCTTGTTATAAGAACCTTTCTTGGCTTTGAGCCTTCAAATGGACCTACAACTCCGAGTTTTTCAAGCTTGTCCACAATTCTTGCGGCTCTCGAATAACCAAGCGATAATTTTCTCTGGAGAAGGGAAGTTGAAACAGAGCCTGATTCAACGGCAATTTCCATTGCGGGCATAAGAGCCTCGTCTGATGCAAGAATGGAAGCCTTGTCCTCACCATCTGCAAAGTCGCCGCCACCGCCGCCTTTACCTTTCTTCTTTTCGCCGCATCTTGCCGCTTCTCTTTCGATAGAATCAATAATGTTCTTGTCGTATTCGTAAACTTTGCCGTTCTTTAAGAATTCAACAATGTTTTCAATTTCTTTTTCGCTGACAAACGAACCCTGAACTCGAATGGGTTTCATACTTCCGACAGGCGCATAAAGCATATCACCTCGTCCGAGAAGTTTTTCCGCACCCGATATATCAATGATTGTTCTTGAGTCAACCTGAGATGCAACAGTAAATGCAATTCTTGAGGGTACATTTGCTTTGATAAGACCTGTGATAACATCAACTGAAGGTCTTTGTGTACCGATAACAAGGTGCATACCTGCAGCTCTTGCTTTCTGTGCAATTCGGCAAATTGAGTTTTCAACTTCATCTCTTGCTGTCATCATAAGGTCAGCAAGCTCGTCTATAATTATAACAATTTTAGGTAAGTATTCTTTTTCAGGGTCTTCTTTTGTAACCTCATTGTAAGTGTCTACATCACGAACACCTACTTCCTCTATAAGAAGGAATCTTCTTTCCATTTCGTTAACAGCCCATGCAAGAGAACCCGCCGCTTTTTTGGGGTCACTTACGACAGGAACAAGAAGATGGGGAAGTCCATTGTATATACTAAGTTCAACTTTCTTCGGGTCAATAAGGATAAGTTTAACTTCATCTGGTCTTGCCTTGTAGAGAAGACTCACAATAAAACTGTTTATACAAACCGATTTACCCATACCCGTAGCGCCGGCGATAAGCATATGCGGCATCTTTGCAACATTCATATAAACGGGAGTTCCCGCAACGTCCATACCAAGACAAACAGTAAGTTTACTCTTTTGAGATGCA
>JAZSLO010000188.1:0-1832 GCA_045535415.1 Eubacteriales bacterium | reverse complement strand
CACTTATCTATTCCCCTGCCACAATTTTTGACTATGCAAAGGATTATCTTCTTTTCTGCTTTGAAACGGGTGGAATAAAAGAAAAAGTTTCATCTTCACAGAAACTTTTATATGAAGACATCAAGGCTTGTGTTAACGACGGTACTCTTTGCAAGGGGCTTGACAAATTCTGTCTTACTTTCAACGAATTAGTTGAGAAATATCAAGAATTCGGCGCAACTTATGTTGACAATTTTGCCCGTGGTAGTTTTGATACACCTGTAAAAAGTCTAACCACATTCAATGGTGGTACTTTGCCTATCTGGAACGGCAAACTTGATGTGCTTATGGAAGACATTAAACCCGTGCTTTCAAAAGATAGCACAGTTATTGTCTTTGCGGGTACTGAAAAAAGCGCTAAAAATCTTGCCGAAACTTTAACTGACGAAAATTTTACATCAGTATATTTTTCACATATTCCTGCAAAATTCCCAAAGGGTGCAGTTTGTGTGCTTGCGGGGTCACTCACATCAGGCTTTTCATTTCCACGAGAAAAGCTCTATGTTTTCACATATTCAAAAGTCTATCAGACTAAGACAAAAAGACGAAACACAGGCTTTAAGGCAAGGGACACAATTCACTCTCTTGACGAACTCCGCAAGGGTGATTATATCGTACATTCAATTCACGGTATCGGTATTTTTGACGGTGTTACTCAGCTTGAAGCAAATAAAATTATAAAAGACTATATCAAAATCAAATATGCAAAAAGTGATGTGCTCTATGTACCTGTCACTCAGCTTGATTTGGTATCAAAATATATTGGTCCACACGAAGATGACGGCAAGGCGCTAAAACTTAACCGTCTTGGCGGTGGCGAATGGGAAAAGACACGAAGCAAAGTCCGTTCTGCTGTTAAGGACATGGCAGACCAGCTTATCAAACTTTATTCACAACGTTTGCACAGTGAGGGTTATGCATTCTCACCTGACATTGATATGCAATTAGACTTTGAGCGCCGTTTTGAGTTTGAAGAAACAGGCGACCAGCTTCGTAGTATTGACGAAATCAAAAATGATATGGAAAAACCATATCCAATGGACCGTCTTCTTTGCGGTGACGTTGGTTTTGGTAAAACTGAAGTGGCTTTGAGAGCCGTTTTCAAATGTATCGCAGACGGCAAGCAATGTGCGATTTTAGTGCCAACCACAATTCTTGCACTTCAACATTATCAAACTATTTTAAAGCGCTTTGAAGGGTTCCCTATTGAAGCAGAAATGCTCTCTCGTTTTAGAACACCTACACAAAGAGCAAAGATAATCAAGAGCATAAACTCAGGCTTTATTGACATTATCGTTGGTACTCATTCTCTTATTTCAAAGAATGTTAAATTCAAAGATTTAGGACTTTTAATTGTCGATGAAGAACAGCGTTTCGGCGTTGCTCAAAAAGAGAAACTCAAAGAAATGTTCCCAGGTGTTGATGTGCTCACACTCTCTGCAACACCAATTCCACGAACACTTAATATGGCAATGTCGGGCATTCGTGATATGTCAGTTATTGAAGAGGCGCCGTCAGACCGTTTTCCTGTTCAAACCTATGTTGTTGAGCATAATATGGCGCTACTTTGTGAGGCTATGGAAAAAGAGCTTCGTCGTGGTGGTCAGGTCTATTTCTTGCACAACCGAGTTGAAACCATTGATGTGTTGCCCTCTCAATTCAAGAATTCTTGCCCGACGCACGAATTAAAACTGCTCACGGCAAAATGAACGAAGAAGAACTCAGCGAAATCTGGCGCGACCTTATGAATGGTGAAATTGACATTCTCGTCTGCACAACCATTATTGAAACAG
>JAZSLO010000181.1:0-2311 GCA_045535415.1 Eubacteriales bacterium | reverse complement strand
ACAATTGACTTTGTTAAATTACAGTTATATAATAAGTTTGAATATAACAAACTTCGGAGGAGCAGAATATGTTTAACGGAAGTGTCACGAATTTTTACACTAAAAAACCAATGAGCAATGTTCCGGTTAGTGACGGAATGAACATTGTCTTTACGGACAATGAAGGCAAATTTTGCCTTCCCGGCTGGGAAAGAGCAAATGTCATAAATGTCGGTATTTTGACAAATGGTCACGATGACTGGTATTTTAATATTGATACTCACGAGGGCGATTTTGACTTTGTGGTAAAACCCGCGCAGGTTGGTGAAAGTTTCTCATTTTTACATACCTCCGACACGGAAATTGCAGGTTCAAGAAATAACGACTGGATTGATTTTGCAAGAAATTGCGTAAAAGAGCAAAAGCCAGCCTTTTTTATAAATACAGGTGACCTTGCAGGTGTTGACGGTGTTTCAAGACATCATCTTGTTATGAACAGTGAAAATATGTCATGCCCCGTAAGATACGCTATCGGAAATCACGATTTCTGCCCCGGAAAATACGGTGAAAAGCTTTATGAAACCTGCTATGGCCCGACATATTATTCCTTTGATGCAGGAAATATTCACTTTATTGTTCTGTCCATCGGCATCGGCGACAAACCGTCAATGTATCCCAAAAAAGACAGACTTGAATGGCTCGCAAAAGATGTTTCTCTTTGCGGGGACAAAGATATAATCATTCTTACTCACTCATTCTACCGTCATAAAGATGCATACGGTCACAACCTTGAAGATTTCAGAGAATATGTGGGACTTGAGAGAATAAAGGCAGTAATTTACGGTCACGACCATTACGACTATACCTTTGAGTGCGAAGGCTTTGTTGGAATATGCACATCGCAAGCCAATATGGGCGGTATTGACGGAAGCCCTGCAAGTATAAGAAGAATTGATGTGGACGAGAGCGCAAATATTTCGTCAACTCTTTTCAGAAACACAAACCCCAACACAGATAAAGAATCGGAAAGTGTATGGCAGACACAGCTTTGCGGAAGCGTTGAATATTCAAACCCCGTGTGCGTTGACGGCGCGGTTTATGTATGCACAAACGAGGACGGATATCCGAAGGAATGCGGAATTTATAAGCTCGATGAAACAGACGGAAAAATTCTCGGCTACATAAAGACGGGCGCAATCAAGGGCGACTGTAAAATCTGCGACAAAAAGCTTTATGCGCTTGATACTGTGGGAACTCTTTATTGTGTTGACACGGAAAAGTTTGAAATTTTGTGGACAAAAAAGTGCGACCTTTCAAGAACAATATACACAAAGCACGGAGTTATCCGCCTTGATGGCAGCATAGAAGTACTCGAGCCCACCTGTGTTGCCGACAGAGATTATACAAGACTTGGCGTTATGATTGCCGAAAACCTTATAATAACCGGAAGCAAGGGACATCTTTCGGCGCTTGACAAAGACACGGGAGATGTAGTGTGGAGCACAACGCTTGGCGCTGCGGAGTCGGCAGGACGAGTTGTTTATGACGACAAGAGAAAACAGCTTTTGGTGAGCGCAAACTGGAATGGTCTTTTTGCACTTTCAATAGAAACAGGAAAAGTTTTGTGGGCAAATAAGGAAAGACCTATATGCTGGCACTGCTTTTCAACGCCTTACCTTTGCGGCGATATCATATACAAGCGCGGCGCAAGCACAATCGGTATGATTGATGCAAACACGGGTGAAGTTATAAAGGTTGTCAACACGGGTGTTTTGCTTGATGTTTCGGGCGATTGCACAATGGTGGGAGATGAACTTTTTGTTCCTACCGGTGAAAAAGGTGTTTTGGTGTTTGATAAGGACACGCTTGAAGTCAAGAGAACGCTCAGCACAAATCTTACTATGATTTATACAGCCCCGTATTCTATGGGAAACATTCAGACCGTGCATACAACACCCGCAGTTTCAGAGGATAATGTTATTTTTGCATCAACTGACGGTTATATACATATTTATGAGACAAAGACCGACAAAAAGATAAAGTCCATAAATGTAAAGAGTCCGATCCTGGCGCAGCCCATTATAAAAGACGGATATATCATCACGGCAGACTTTTCGGGAAAAGTCAAGAAGTTTGAAATTTAAAATAAAAAAGAAAAGAAAAGGCATCGCAAATCGCGATGCCTTTTTTGTTAGATTATGTTTAAAGGCGGGGCCGGGCTTTTGCCCCGACACCGTTCTTATATGTTCTTTCCGGCGCGGCGAAAAGTACCAAAAACCGCCTGCAAGGGGAATTCCCCCTTGCAGACAATCCCCCTTTGGCGCTGACTTTT
>JAZSLO010000120.1:0-5809 GCA_045535415.1 Eubacteriales bacterium | reverse complement strand
CGTCAAGAGTTGTTTCCGAAACCTTGACTTTGTCGACAGTTGTTGAACCGGGGAACTTTGCACCGGTAAGGATAACATCCATACCTTCCGACGAGAAGGTTGTAGATGAATGGTTTCCGCTGCAGCTAAAGCCGGAATTTTCCTTGCCGTTTGTGAAATCCCATTTGTGAGCGATAACATTTTCTGCATTTACAGAAATCATCGCAAGGGATAAAATGAGTGTTAAAAGCAGGCAAAAGCCTATAAACTTTTTCACAAAATCACATCCTTTACATTTATTATGATTTTACTATACTACATTTTCTCAAAAATTGCAATATAAAATTTTTGCTCACAAATATGGATTATTCGACTATTTCAACTGCAAAGAATGGCTTTCAATAAGTTTTTCTGATAAAAACGAACAAAGAGCAATATAACAGAGAGTTATTACAAACGAAAAATTACAGCTTGTAAAGCTCAAAAGAAAAAAGGACGCCAAAACAAGCAAAAACCTTGAAATATCCGATATAATACGGCATATTTTTTGTGCAGTATCAAGATTTAAAAAGAGACACAAAAGACAAAAAAGGCTGTGTCCTCCGTCAAAATTTGAGAGAGGCAAAAGATTTGTAATTCCGAAAAAAGCATTTGAAAAAGCAAAAAACAAAAGTTCTCTTGAATAGCGAAAAGTGCAAATCCAAAGACAAAAAAGGCACATCAGAATATTTGCAAAACCGCCCGAAATGTGTATAAAAAATTCATTTTTGTAGCTTATTTTGTCAAAGTTGCATTCAATGTCAATCCCGAAAGGATAAATGCTTATTGCGTCAAATTCGCACCCAACAATTTTCATTGCCGCAATGTGCGATGCTTCGTGAATCAAGATCGCACTTAAAAGAATCAAAAAATACAAATCAAAGCAAAAAACAACCGGTAGAATCAATGTAAAAAGTGCAAAAATGCTTATATTGAATTTGCCAAAACTCAGACTTTTTGTCATAAAAATCACACCCCAAAAAAGTATTTTTCTTCAAGATGCTCTGCAAGGTCCGAAAAAGTGACATTTTGATTTTGCTCATAGCCCGAAAAAGTTCCCGTTTGGTTTGATTTTTCGTTGTTTCGGGCACTTATGTAAATGCAGGACAAAAGCACAAGACAAAACAGAAGTGTTTCAAAAAATACAAATACAATTCTTTTTTCGTTGTTTTTCATTTATGCAACTCCTTTTAATTGTTGATATTTGCGTTTTTGTGTGTTATACTAATTATATTAGTATAAAAATGTGAGGTGATTGCCCGAATGGATAAATTTAAATTAGTCTCAAATTTTGCGCCAATGGGCGATCAGCCAAAAGCAATTGAGGATTTAAGCGAGGGAATTAAAAAAGGATATTCGCACCAGACACTTATCGGTGTTACGGGCTCGGGAAAAACCTTTACCATGGCAAATATTATCGAAAAGGTAAATAAGCCAACGCTAATTCTTGCCCACAACAAAACGCTCGCTGCCCAGCTTTGCTCGGAATTCCGCGAATTTTTCCCTGAAAATGCAGTTGAATTTTTCGTGTCATACTATGATTATTATCAGCCCGAGGCTTATATTCCCGGCAAGGATACTTATATCGAAAAAGACAGTTCTATAAACAACGAAATCGACAAAATGCGCCATAGCGCAACAAGTGCTCTCTTTGAAAGACGCGATGTAATAATCGTTGCATCTGTTTCGTGTATTTATGCTCTCGGTGACCCCGAGGAATATAAAAGAATGACAGTTTCGGCATCACCCGGACTTGCAGTTTCAAGAGATGCGTTTATCAAGAGCCTTGTAAATATTCAGTATGAGAGAAACGATTTGTCACTTGAAAGAAACAAATTCAGAGTTCGTGGCGATACTGTTGAAATAATGCCGTCGGCACTTGAAAAAAACGCACTTCGCATTGAGTTTTTCGGCGACGAAATAGATACGGTTTCGGAAATTGATGTTGTAACAGGACATGTTATAAACCGCCTTTCAAGAGCGGTTATAACACCTGCAACGCACTATGTTACAAGTGAAGAAAATAAGCAAATTGCGATAGATGCAATTCTTTCCGAAATGATGGAGAGAGTGGAGTTTTTCAAGAGCCAGAACAGATTTATCGAGTCGCAGAGAATTGAAGAGCGCACAAGATATGATATGGAAATGCTCTCTGAAATAGGCTACTGCTCGGGGGTTGAAAACTATTCGAGAATCCTTGAAGGACGAGCACCCGGAAGCACACCACACACACTTCTTGACTATTTTCCAAAAGATTTTCTTTTGTTTGTCGATGAGTCTCATGTAACGCTACCGCAGGTAAGAGCAATGAGCGGCGGCGATAAGGCAAGAAAGCAAAATCTTATTGATTACGGATTCAGACTTCCGTCTGCTTTTGATAACAGACCGCTAAGGTTTGATGAATTTTCGGAAAAATTAAATCAGGTAATATATGTCAGCGCAACACCGTCTGCATACGAAAAAGATATGTCGGAAAACATCGCAGAGCAGGTAATAAGACCGACAGGACTTCTTGACCCGATTGTCGAAGTAAGACCTGTAAAAAATCAGATAGATGACCTTATTGGTGAAATAAGAAAGAGAACCGAAGTTGGCGAGAGGGTTCTTATAACAACCCTCACAAAGCATATGGCAGAAGATTTGACAGAATATCTGTCGGGACACGATATAAAATGCCGTTATATGCACCATTCCATTGAAACTATTGAAAGAATGGAGCTTTTGCGCGACCTTAGACTTGGAAAATTTGATGTTCTTGTGGGAATAAATCTTTTAAGAGAGGGACTTGACCTTCCCGAAGTGTCGCTTGTGGCAATACTTGATGCCGATAAAGAGGGCTTTCTCAGAAGTGAAACCTCGCTTATTCAGACAATAGGCAGAGCCGCAAGAAATGCAGGCGGAACTGTTATAATGTATGCCGATACAATTACGGAGTCAATGAAAAAAGCCATTGACGAAACAAACCGCAGACGGCAAAAGCAGGAAAAATTCAATAAGGATAACGGAATTGTTCCAAAGACAATTACAAAGGAAGTAAGAGATATTATCGACCTTTCAATAAAGGACGATAAAACAAAGACCAAAAAGAAAATGTCAAAGAGCGACATTGAAAAGACAGTCGCACATCTTACAGAGCAGATGCAAAAGGCGGCAAAGAATCTTGACTTTGAACTTGCAGCGGCCATTCGTGATAAGATTTTTGAGATACGCGCAAATCAAAAATAGTTGTTGAAATTGATATATTATAGTGATATAATTATTAAAATGCACTTTTTGAGAGGTATGTTTTTATGAAAAGAAAGATAGGTATTGCAACATTCACATTGCAGAGACTTCACGGTGACGAGGGAGCAATAAGACTTGCAAAAAAACTCGGCGCCGATGCAATAGACTTTGACTTGTCAGGTGCTTTTCACGCCGAAAGACCTGAAAGCATTTATGCAAAGAGTGAAGAGGAGATTTTTGAATATTTTTCAAATCTCAAAAAGGTGGCAGACGAGGTTGGCATTGAAATAAGCCAGACACACGGAAGAATCAAAGGATATGTTGCGGGGGAAGATGAATATAACAATAAAATTCACCCCACAAATATGCGTCTTGACTGCCTTGCAACAAAGGCACTCGGATGTAAAATATGTGTAGTTCATGCGCCTGACTCTATGTGGAACAAGGATGAAGATGATGAAACAATGCGCGAGCTTGGATATAAAATGTTTATGGACATTTTGCCTTTCGCCGAAGAATTTGATATAAGCATTGCATCCGAAACTCTCGGAACAATATTCCAACTTGATAAAAAACTTGACTTTTATGGAAATGTAAACGAGCATAAGGCAATGGTTGACAGAGTTAAGAAAGATTCGCCCTATGGCTCAAGACTTTGCTACTGCGTTGATACGGGACATACAAATATCACTACATATCACGGTCTTATGGGCGTTGGCGATGCTATAAGAGCTTTCGGAAAAGATATGAAGGCACTTCATATGCACGATAATAATGCAATCCGTGATTTGCACCAGCCGCTTAAATGGGGATGTATTGACTGGGATGATGTATTCTCAGCACTTGATGAAATAGGATATGAGGGTACATACAGTCTTGAATCAATCTATACAGTGTATGGTGATGATATGATTGAAGATACAGCAGCATTTGCAATAAAGGGACTTCGTGCTATGCTTAAAGCAAGATACGGCGAATAAGAAAAATAAATTATTTCAGTGAGGTATAAAAAATGAAAGCAAGAATACCAAAGGGTATGGGCGGCGGCCCCTCAAATATGCAGGCAATGTTAAAACAGGCACAGAAAATGCAGGAGGATATGCAAAATCTTCAGGGCGATCTTAATGAAAGAGTGCATGAAGTTTCGTGCGGCGGCGGTGCTGTAAATATCAGCATGAAGGGAACACATGAGGTTGTTTCCATAACTTTGAGCGAAGAAATTGTTGACCCTGATGATATTGAAACATTGCAGGACCTTATTGTTGCGGCAGTGAATGAAGCAGTAAAGACAGTTGATAAGGTAAATGCAGATGAAATGGGCAAAGTAACAGCGGGACTCAATATGCCCGGACTTTTCTAAAATATTTTTGAAATTAAGAGGAAAACACAATGAAAGTTGAACTTCTTGAACACACACCAAATCCCGAAAGAGTTATAGCCGCTGCGGCAAAACTTTGCTATTCGGATGTTGGCGTTGACGATATTCTCGAGAAAATGACTCCCGAAAAGACGGAAAGCTTTATAAATATGCTCATGAGTCTTGGACACGAAAGCCCCGTTGAGCATGTGACATTCACATTTGCAATAGAGGGCGTATCAAGAACTCTTCTTGCACAGCTTACCCGTCACAGAATCGCATCCTATAGCGTTCAGAGCCAGAGATATGTTGGCAAGGGCGATTTTGAATACATAATGCCTCCCGAAATTGAAAAAATACCCGAGGCAAGAGAGCTTTTTATAAAGGCTATGGAAAACGACAGGGAAACATATAAAAAACTTTCCGAAATTCTTTCACAAAAGCACGAAAAAGATATGCTTGGCGATGGAATGGACGAAAAAGACGCAAAGAAAAATGCGGCAAAAAAAGCGCAGGAGGACGCAAGATATGTTCTCTCAAACGCTTGTGATACAAAGATTGTAATGACATTCAATGTAAGAAGTCTTTATAATTTCTTCAATCTCAGATGCTGTTCAAGAGCACAGTGGGAAATAAGAGAAATGGCAGAAAAAATGCTCTCTCTTGTAAAGAAAGTGTCGCCTGTTCTCTTTAAGAATGCAGGTCCTGCCTGTGTTAAGGGTGCTTGCTCGGAGGGTGCAATGTCCTGCGGAATGGCAAAGGAAATGAGAGAAAAATTTAAGAATATTTAAGAGGATTATAAGTTATGGGATATCTTGTCACGGTTGAAGCACCCGACGCATCGGGAAAAGCAACACAGACAAAGATGCTTTGTGAGCATCTTGAAAAGGACGGTTATAAAACGGCAAAGTTTTCGTTTCCGAATTACGAGAGCCGTGCGTGTGAGCCTGTAAAAATGTATCTTGAAGGGGCGCTCGGCGATAAGCCCTCGGACACCTCCGCATATGCGGCATCCGTGTTTTTTGCCGTTGACAGATATTTTTCATATATGCAGAATTTCAAAAAGCTTCTTGACGATGGGTATGTTGTAGTTCTCGACAGATACACAACATCAAATGCTGTTCATCAGATAAGTAAACTTCCAGAAAACGAGTGGGACGAGTTTTTATCGTGGCTTTACGATTTTGAATATAAAAAACTTTCACTTCC
>JAZSLO010000062.1:0-4643 GCA_045535415.1 Eubacteriales bacterium | reverse complement strand
AGGAAAGGTGAATTTTTGCCGAATGGCAAAAAGAGGAGAACCCTCGCCGGGGGTTCTCCTTTTTTTTAAACTTTACTTTTTTTGTACTCCGACGGCGTGCAGGAAAAATGTTTTTTAAAGCATCTGCAAAAAGTGTTGAGTGAATTGAATCCGCTTTCAAAGGCAATTTCCGAAAAACTCTTTTTTGTGCTTTTTATCTGCTCTGCCGCAAATTCACATCTTACTGCACCAAGATATGTGCGAAAAGGCACTTTCAATCTGTCGCAGAATATATGGGCAACATATGACGCATTATATCCGAAAACTCTTGCAATATGCTCGATTGTGAGATCTTCTTTGAAATTTTCATCAATGTAGGCAATTATTTTTTCAGGGATGCCAGATTCGCTCTTTGTTTTGTCAAGACAAAGTTTATCAATAATATCCGAAAGTATAATCTGCGTCCAGCCAACTCTCTTTGCATCGGTGGCAGTTTCAAGGATTTTTTCAAAGGCAAGTCTTGCATCGTCCGATATGTCCTTTGCTTTTACAAGCGGCGATTTAGGGTACATTGTTATAATCTCGGGAAAACTTTGTGATACAAGTCTTGAGTCGCTTATTATTGAAACGCTGTGGCTTTGATTTTCAAAATCCTCACATTTTATGTACTCGTGAACTGTTCCCGGAAATATAACAAGTGCATCGTTTTTGCAAAGAATATACTCGTCATTTCCAAGTCTTATTTTCTGCTTTCCCTCAAAACAAAAGCAAATTTCAATGCTTTTGTGAAAATGTGCAGGGAAATCGTAAGACACATTTTTGTGAGTCAAAAATATGTGCAGTGACGGGTTTTCAAGATATGGTCTCATTGTTTCACCTTCTTTGTTTAATACTTTAACATATATTTATAAATAAAACAGCATATTTTGGTGAATATTTTGCACATTTTTGGTTAGAAAAGATATATTTTTGGTTGTATAATCAAGACAGAAAATAAATTTTACGGAGGGAACGTTTATGAACAGATGGGCAAGAATGTGCTATCAGCCGGTTATTCCTCTTGGTGATAACAATACAAAAATAACAGGATGTAAAAGACATATCGCGCTTTCAAGAAAAGCGGCGCAGGAGGGAAGCGTTCTTTTAAAGAACAATGACTCTTTTCTTCCCCTTAAAAAAGGCACAAAAATTGCAATTTTCGGCAAAGGCCAGATTGACTATGTAAAAGGCGGCGGCGGTTCGGGAATTGTTTATTCAGAATATGAAAACAACATATACGACGCTTTTTCAAAGGATGGAAACTTTGATGTATATGACTCCCTTTCACTTTATTACAAGGACTATGTTTTAAAGGCATACAAAGACGGCAAGAAAAAAGGAATGTTCGACGAGGCGCCCGTAAATGAGGATTTACTAAAAGGTGCGCGCGAATATGCCGATATTGCTGTAATTACAATAAACAGATTTTCATCCGAAGCGTCTGACAGAAAAAATGACGGAACTGAATACTATTTTGATTTAAGCCCCAACGAAAAGGCAATGGTAAAGGCAGTGTGTGATGCCTTTGATAAAGTTATAGTTCTTTTGAATACGGGCGCTATGATTGAAACTGACTGGTTTGCGAATAACGACAAAATAAAATCTGCACTTATGATATGGCAGGGCGGAATGGAAGGCGCAGATGCAGCTTGTGATATTTTACTTGGAAAGGTGTGTCCGTCGGGAAAGCTTGTTGATACCTGTGCAAAAAGCCTTTGCGACTATCCGTCAACATATAATTTTTATGAGTCCGACGACTATGTAAAATACACAGACGATATATTTGTAGGTTACAGATATTTTGAAACTGTTCCGGGAATGAAAGAAAAAGTTGTTTATCCTTTCGGCTACGGTTTATCGTATACAAAATTTGAAATTAAGAATGTTTTTGCAAATGTGTTTGGCGAGAAAATTGTTGTAAGTGCAGATGTTGAAAATGTCGGCGATTTTGAAGGCAAAGAAGTTGTTCAGGTCTACTTTTGTGCACCCAGAGGCATTATCACAAAGCCTAAAAGACAGCTTTGCGCCTTCGCAAAGACAAATTTATTAAAGCCAAAAGAAAAGCAGACACTTCTCTTCTCATTTGAAATTTCCGATATGGCATCTTATGATGATATGGGACAAATTGAAAAAAGCGCATGGGTGCTTGAAAAGGGAATCTACGAAATCTTTGTCGGAAACAATGTAAGAGATGCTAAAAAAGTCGACTTTGAATATAAAATTGGGGAAAACATAATCTGCCAGAAACTTTCGGAATTTGTAAAGCCAAAGAATCTTGGAAAGCGTATGACAGAAACAGGTGAATATATAGATGTTCCCGATTGCGATTACACTCCAAAGTACATTCCTGCAAATTACAAAAATGAGTATAAAAAGCCAGAGTGTGATGATAAGGATTTAATAAAACTTATCGATGTTGCCGAGGGCAGAGCAACGCTTGATGATTTTATATCACAGATGGACAATAAACAACTTTTCTCACTTCTTTCGGGAAAGAGAAACACAGGTGTTGCAACAACCTTTGGTATGGGAGATGACGCAAAATTCGGAATTCCCAATGCCATGACAACGGACGGCCCTGCGGGTGTAAGAATCGAGCCAAGGGGCGGTGTTCCCACAACGGCATTCCCTGTTGCGACAATGCTTGCGTGCACATGGAACACAGATATTCTTGAAGAAATCGGCGTAGCAGGCGCACTTGAGGCAAAGGAAACAAACCACGCAATGTGGCTGACACCTGCGCTTAATATTCACAGAAGTCCTCTTTGCGGAAGAAACTTTGAATACTATTCCGAAGACCCGTTTGTTTCAGGAAAGATGGCAGCTGCTATGGTAAAAGGAATTCAGTCGCAGAACATAGTTGCAACTCCAAAGCACTTTGCCTGCAATAACAAGGAAACAAACAGATGTTATTCAGACTCAATAGTATCCGAAAGAGCGCTTCGTGAAATATACATAAAAGGCTTTGAAATATGCGTAAAGGAATCAAAGCCCAAACTCATAATGACTGCATACAACATAATAAACGGAACATATGCCTCTGAAAACCCAGAGCTTATAAAGGGTATCCTTAAAGGCGAATGGGGATATGAGGGACTTGTCACAACCGACTGGGGAAATATGGCAAACAAGGCAAAGGAAATCCCCGCCGGAAACGATATAAGAATGCCCTGGACAGAAGAAAAGTGGCTTGACGAGTGCAATGCACTTATAGAAAAAGAAAGCACAAGAGATGACCTTGCGCAGTCCGTAAAGAGACTTTTAGAACTTATCCTTTGGGTACAAGAGTAAGTAATAACAAAAAAAGACGCCATATGGCGTGTTTTTTTATGTAATAAATTTTAGCCCATAACCAGAACTATAATCAAAATGATTATGAAAAGCGGAACAAAGCAAATTGTTACAACGCTTGCGGCGTTTTCCGCAATCATCTGCAAAAACGATGTCGGAAGAATTTTCATCATCAAAAGTCCAAGAAGTGCCGTTCCCGAGCAAACTGCACCCGAGCCGATAGCCGACACAACCGGAATTTCCATTATAGAAAGAATTGCACCGCATACAAAAAGTCCGAATATAAGAGTGTCCATAAATCCGTTGGAAATTCCAAGAAAATCCTGCACCCTTGACGTACCAATGATACAGATAACCGCAGGGAAGAAAAATCCAAGGAAAATTGAAGCAAAGTTTGCAATTCTTGCTGCAACTATAATTACAACAAGTGCCAAAAGTGCAAGACCTATAATTGAGGATAAAAGATTGAGTATAATTGTCATATTTTTGCCTCCGAAAGTGTTTTGTTATATTGTCACTTTTTTCTGATATATAGGCTCGCAGGTAAGGTTTATTCCAAGTCTCTTGAACACCTTTTCATCAACAGGCGAAAGAATTACCGACGAATGTGCCTCACATCCCCGAAGCTCGGATAGCTTTGACATGGCAAGGCGTGCCTTTTCATCAGTCAGAGCACAGATTGAAAGCGCAATAAGTGCTTCGTCTGTATGAAGTCTTGGGTTCCTATTTCCGAAATGCTCTGTTTTGAGACGCTGAATAGGTCCAAAGGTGTCGGGTGAAATGAGATGAACGCTGTCATCAATTCCTGCAAGCGTTTTGAGGGCATTGAATAAAAGCGCACTCGATGAACCTAGAAGGTCGCTTGTTTTTCCCGTTACATATCTTCCGTCGCAAAGGCGCATTGCAGAGGCAGGGCCGTTTGTTTCAATGGATTTTTCAATAGCATACTGTATAACAGGTCTTTCATCCTGAGTTACACCTGCTTTATTCATTAAAAGTTCGAGTTTCATTACAACATCATCAGAAATTGTGCCTTTTCTCTGGTCGCAAAGAGCTGTATAATATCTTCTTACAATTTCCTGACGGGATGCCGCTTTTGTAACCTCGTCGTCAATTATGCAGTTGCCTGCCATATTAACGCCCATATCCGTCGGAGATTTGTAAGGACACTCGCCCAGAATTTTTGTGAGCATTGCGTTTACAACAGGAAAGATTTCAACGTCTCTGTTGTAATTTACCGTCATCTGACCGTATGCTTCAAGGTGGAACGGGTCTATCATATTAACATCATTAAGGTCTGCCGTTGCAGCCTCATATGCAAGGTTTACAGGGTG
>JAZSLO010000136.1:0-3805 GCA_045535415.1 Eubacteriales bacterium | reverse complement strand
CAAAGGTCGTTTTTGGGAAATGATATCTTTTGAATTTCACTTTGAAAAATGGCACGAAAAACCCCAGAAACCGTTGTGGTTTCTGGGTTTTCCGAACCGATATCTTTTTCGGTTCGCTTTTCTGGTTGCGGAGGCAGGATTTGAACACCCCAGGAGTGCTCGTTCACTGCGTTCACCGCGCCTACGACTTCGGGTTATTCGCCTCGTTGGACTCATAACCCGAAAAGCTAAATTTAAAATCGTATCACCATAATAAAAAAATCTCACTCACCAAGTGGTGAATGAGATTTCTTTGGTTGCGGAGGCAGGATTTGAACCTACGACCTTCGGGTTATGAGTTCGGAAGTTTACTTGTTATATTTTGCAATCTTTTGCAATATATTCTCACGAAACCCACGCAATTGCGTTGTTTTGCTCTGTTTTGTTATATTGTTTAATATTTTGAAATATTGTGCGAATTAGATAAAATAAAGGACAAGATTTCAAAATAAAGGACAGAATAAAGGACAAATAAAGGACAAAATAAAGGACAAAAATGCCGTTTTAAACAATGGACAAATAAAGGACAAAGGGTGCATTATTTACGCTTGTTTTTGGAAGATAACATCTGAAATTGTATTTACTACTTTTTCGTTTGCCCTCTCCATAATGTGAGAATATATATCTGTCGTTGTTGACACTTTCTCGTGTCCCAGTTGCTTTGACACTGTCACAACATCTACACCTTGCATTATCAGAATACTTGCAACTGTGTGTCTGAATGCGTGAGGGTTTATGTGTGGCAGATTATGTCGCTTTGAAAATTTATTTAACCAATCCGTTATACTGTCGGGGTGCATGGGCTTTCCGTTATCCTGAACAAATACATAATCGTTTTCAATCCACTTTTCCGTGTTTCTTAAACCGATACACATTGAGCCTTGCCACAGGTCGCCGTTGTTATATTTGAGAGTGTAAAACTCTTTCTGATACTCAATCAGAAGTTCCACGACTTCTAGGGGGATTTTAACTTTTCTTGCTTTGCCCGTTTTGGTTGTTGTTTCGTATATGCCGATTTTGGATGAATACAGAATGTTATTGTCAATGCAAAGTGTTTGTGTGTTTTTATCAATCTTTCCCCATTTAAGACCCAATATTTCTCCTCGTCTGCATCCAGTTGTCATTAAAAGCATTGTCAGAAGTTTATACTTTAACGGCTCATTTTCAAGGCATTTTAAAATGTGCTGCGTTACTTCTACTTGAAAATAATTAACTTCTTTTCGGTCCGCTCTGGGTGGTGATGATTTCTTTGCAGGGTTAAAGGGTATAAGCAGTTCCTTTTCTGCTTGTGCAAGGACAGAAGATATAAAGCGGTGATGTTCAAGTATTGTTTTATTTGACAGTTTACCGCCAGTTGTTTTGTTCATTCCGTCCTGAGATAGTTTTTTATAAAGGTCGTTTAGGTGCTTTGGCTTTAAATCTCCGAGTTTGATATGTCCGATTGAATTGTCAATGTGTTCAAGGAAACTTTCATACCTTTCAAGCGTTGCTCTTTTAAGTCCGTTACGCTCTTTGAGTTCTAATACATAACGGCAGTAATCGGAGAACATCTGTCTATCATTTCCGACAAGACCGCTTTTGACCTTTTCTTCAAAGAGTGTAGCTTGTCTGTTTAATTCCTTTTCGATTTGTTTTGGTGTCATATCTTCAGAGGGTTTAAAAGTCTTTGTTTTTATAATCTGTTTGCCGTGAATATCATATCCGGCAGAAACTCTGATTTGATATGCGCCGTTTCTTTTACGGATAGTTGCCATTATTCCTCGTTCCTTTTCCTAGTATTTTAGTGATTTTAGACTAAAAACACCGTTGCCTGCTAACAGGCTAATAACAGGTGTGCAATTTTGGTTAAAAAATAATCCCTCTACATCTTGAAGTGTGAGAGGGAATTTTTTTTATATCTCAATTCCGTGTATTGCATTGTCATATAAAAAGCGTTTGAGTTCTTCGCCGTTATCTGTGTTGTAGTAGTTAAGCAACAGTGTGTTGAATTGCTCCATGTTCTTGTCTGTTATCGTCAGAAGTCCTGCGCCGTTTGAAATTAAGACTTTATTTGCAACTGTCATACTTGTACGCTTGTTGCCGTCCCAAAAGAATTGTCCCTTAGTACCCCATAAAAAGAGATTTAAGGCTTTTTCCGTTGCGGTGGTATCAGATGCCATAATACTTTCAAACTCTGCTTTTACGCTCTCATATTGAGGGATAGGCGGTTTATAGTCTGTTCCTGATATTCCGACATTACCAGTTCTGAACTTTCCCCACACAAGAGTCTCATTTCTTGCGATGTATTCATTGATTTTGCAAATGTAATCTATTGTCAATGGCTCGTTTATGGTGTCGAAAATAAATCTCCACGCATCACGCATGTTCAAAATTGCTTGTATGTCGTCAAGTTGTACATTCGGAACATTTACACCGTTCAGAATGGTTTGAGTCTGAGGAAACGTAACGGCTCTATTCTCCATACGCATACCGCAGTATATATTCTCGTCCCACTTCTTTTTTGCAAGGAATATACTCTGCTCTGAAGTGAGACTGTATTTATTCTCGTAGTTCATTGTGTGTTCTCCTTTGCCCTCTCTGAGAGGGTTTATTTTTTGCTTGTTATTCTTCGCCCGGCACAACTCCGAGAAGTTTGTCAACAGCATGTTGCATTTCGGGTTGTTCTCTGTAAGCTGTCAGCACTTTTGTTTCGTGTGGGGTTAAAGTGTTTAATGTTTTTTGACTATCAATATAATCTCCGTAGAATCTCTCAACACTCACTCCTAAAGAACGACAAATGATTAAAAGGTCGTTTAAGTCGATTTTCATATTATTACGTTTAATAATACTGTAAAGTGTTTGGTTGCTTATTCCTGTAAGCTCTGCTAATTGGCTAACTGTTACATTTTTTTCGTCAAGCACTTGCTTTAATACTTCGCCTATCATTTTTTCATCTCCTTACAAGAAATATAATACAACAAAAAATAGGGAATGTCAATAAAAAATTATGCAAATTCATAAAAAAGTATTGACTTTTTATGCGTTTGCATATATAATTTGATTATCAATTATGCATTTGCATAACAAGAAGGGTGGTGTAAAGTATGTATAAAAACCTCGTTTCTGAAATGGCAAAGAAATCAATCACAAAAAGACACGTCGCATCAGTTTTGAACATTCACGAAAACACATTAAAAAATAAGCTTGACGGAAAAAGCAAATTTGATGTTGAGGAAGGCTTCAAAATCAGACAGCATTTCTTTCCCGACCTCTCTATCGAATACCTATTCGCAGAATAATCGCCAAACGATTGTAAATTTCAAAGAAAGGAGAGACAACAATGCTTGAGCTACATACATCAGAGAGGGCAAAGAAAAGCACCGACAGTATTTTCTACGGCACGAAAGACGTTGCAAGAATACTCGGTTGCTCGATACCTACAGCGAGAGAAATAATGCAGAGACCCGATTTTCCGTTGGTTATGGTAGGGCGTAAGCTCACCGTCTTAAAATCTGCCCTTGAAGAATGGGCAAGTAAACGCAGAGTGTAAAGAAAGCATAAAGAAAGAGAGGGACAAGGACGGTCCCTCTCACAAAACTAAACAGAAAGGAGTGTGAATGTGAAGAAGCTTGACACAAGTTACACACAAATGCCTAACTATCACTTGAGAGATACAACACTATCGCTGAAAGCAAAAGGGTTGTTGTCTCTGATGCTGTCTCTTCCTGATGATTGGGATTACTCGATAGCAGGACTGACAACATTATCAACTGACGGAAAAGCAGGA
>JAZSLO010000195.1:0-4372 GCA_045535415.1 Eubacteriales bacterium | reverse complement strand
TAATGCCTTGTTGCAACTATGCAATAAATGCAATATCCTTTTTCTTATTGATGATGTACTCAATGTCCGTGTCATCGAGCACTTTGGGGCGGTATTTGCTTGTTACTACATCTTTCATTTTATCGATGTTGTTTTTGTCTGTTAATGCTTCTATGTTGTCTGCGAACATTGATGCGACAAGTCTTTTTGACTTGTAGTCGTAGCGTTCTTTTTCAAGGTCCTGAAGATAATAACCAAGTCTTTGCATCTGGATTGCACTAAGTCTGTGATTGTTGTCCCGTATGTAATGACGAACATCAAGAATTTTCATATCAACAATTTGTTCGTTGCTTACCATATTTGCAATAAAACGGTCTATCTGTGACATTACCTGAACCGCAGTTGTAAAAAACTCGAAGATATCAAAATTTTCATCTTCTATAGCAGTTGTTTTTGTTGGATTTCCAAATTTCTTTACTTCCGGCATCATAATTTCATCATTCCTTTCATCTAAATTACAAATTTTCCAGTTATATCCTTTTATTACATTTGGAATACATCTTAAAAAATTATCAGCGGCAAGTTTCGTTTTAAAAGTAAAAGCTCTTTCTTTTTCTGTTACTGCGGTAGGGCAACCTCTAAAGCCCTTGCCAATGAAAATATTGTCGTCTGTCAAAACATAACACATTTTTATGACCTCTGCTTTCTTTGTGATTTTATTTTATCACATAATGTGTCCCATAAAAAGTACAGTGACGCACAAAAACATTTTTTGTAAGCAATT
The DNA here is from genome assembly GCA_045535415.1 of Eubacteriales bacterium. Taxonomy (GTDB): domain Bacteria; phylum Bacillota; class Clostridia; order Oscillospirales; family CAG-382; genus UMGS1387. The sequence continues at coordinate 3,609 of JAZSLO010000195.1, read as the reverse complement.
AATAATGCGAGATAAAAAACTTGTAAGAGTCCTTTTTTATGGACACTTATTTTGATATAATGTAATCAACCAAATAACAAGGAGGAATTCATAATGGGAAAAATCAAAATTAGAGGCAGCGCAAATAAGGAATTCAAGGCAGATATTATGAAAGTTAATATTTCAATATCGGCATTTGGCGAAACCCCTGCGAGTGCAATCAGCCAAGGAAAGAAGGAGACCGAAAAGGTGTTACAGTTGTTGGCGGGTATGGGAATGGATATAGCAAAAGTGACTATGAAAAGTGACACATTATCAGAACCGAGCAGATATGACGATGAGGATTTTTATTACTTTGAAAAGAGAATTTCATTTACAACAGATGCAAACCTTGCTGTGATAGATTCGCTTTCTGCAGGAATTGCAAACAAGAAAATCAATGCAACTTACAATGAAGTTTTTAACCTGTCTTTTATTCAGTCTGCAAAGGACGAGGTCTTGCGTGAAGCATTGATGAATGCAAAGAAAAAGGCTGAGGAAATCGCAGGTACTCTCGGCAAAAAGGTGATAGGTGTTGAGGAAATAAAAGGAGAAGATTTCGAAGAAATTGATAATGAAGAACTTTTTTGTGAAAAGTACTTCCCTGGAAATGCTTCAGGTATGTTGGCTCCTCAATTGTCGCCAGACACAGTATCGATTGAAAAAAGCATCAATGTTATATGGATTGTTGAATAAACGGAGTTCTGAGGAGAATTTTGCAAATGCAAACAAAAACATATAATACAAAAAAGCACAAGGCTTTATTGCCTTGTGCTTTTTTCTTTATGTAGAATTTTTATTCTTCCGTAAATCCTGCGTCAATAATGCTTGCAACGAAAAAGTCGACATCGTGCTTTGCAGTTTCTTCATCAACATCGTATTCCTGAAGCAGTGCTTTAACAATTTCTTCTTTTGATAAACCTTCCGAAATTCTGGACCATATGAAAGCCCCGCTGTCATTTATCGTAATCATTCCGTTAAACTTTTCCGCAGCGTCACCCACTGCAACGATAACATAAGTGTCTGAAATTTGTCTTAAAATAAATCCGTCTTTAATTTTCATAATTTTTCCTTACTTAAAAATAGAATTTTTATTTGAATCAACCCCGCAAATTACGGGAAAATCTTTGACCGTCAGTTTCTTTATGGATTCGCAGCCAAGCTCCTCAAAAGCAATAACCTCAAGGGATGTAACACTCTTTGCACAAAGTGCACCCGCACCGCCGATGGCACAAAAATAGATTGCACCATATTTTTTTATCGCATCAACAACATCAGCACTCCTCGGGCCTTTTCCAATCATAGCACAAAGGCCGTGTTCTAAAAGAAGCGGAGTAAAGTTGTCCATTCTTGCCGAGGTTGTAGGACCGCATGAGCCTATTACAGCACCGGGTCGCTCGGGCGTTGGACCTGCATAGTAGATACACGCACCGCTTAAATCAAACGGCAAAGGCTTTTTCTCATCAATAAGTTCCTTTAGTCTTTTGTGCGCCGCATCCCTTGCGGTGTACACAGTGCCTGACAGAAAAACCTCGTCGCCTGCTTTTATTTGCGGTATTTTCGATGGAAGGTCTTTTGTGTCAATGTAATGGACCGCCATTACTTTTTGTCACCTCTAAAGGTTTCGGAAATTGACGAAAAGATAGAATCAACCTTGCTTTTGTGTTCCTTGAAAATTTCTGCAAGTTCATTTTTGCGGCGAGTTAAGTATTTAACCTTTTCGAGACTTGTATTCACAAGTTTTTCGCCCTGAACCTTTGATTTTTCAAGACTCTGTTTTGCAGTTTCGTTTGCATTTTTAACTATGTTGCTTGCAGTTTCCTTGGCTTTTTGGATAAGTTCTGCAGCCTCGCATCTTGCTTTTTCAAGAATTTCCTGAATTTCAAAAGATGATTTTCTTTCTTCTTCAAGTTCCTGAGAAAGAGTCGTGTTGTGTGCTTCAAGAAGCGACACCTTTTCTTCAAGAAGAGTTATGTACTCAGTCTTTTGGGAAAGCTGTGCCTTTACACTTTCAAGCTCTTCGCCCGTGGCAGTAACTGCTTCTTCAAGAGCACTCTTTTCCTGCAAAAGTGTTTCGTGCTCACCTTTGAGAGCCTCAAACTGCTCTTTTGCGGCTTTGAGTTCGGGGATAACCGAATTTTCGTCTTCAAGAACTCTTATTTTGCCCTCAAGCTCACTTTTGTCGCCCTGAGCTTTTATATCCATTTCTTCAATAAACTTTCTGACATCTTCCTTGTTGTATCCGAAAAGTGATGTTCTGCAAATCTTCTTACCCGCCAAAAAAATCATCTCCTTTAAAGAGTAATTTTATGTTATAATAGAGTATAACACAACTTTTTTCAAAAATCAATGTTTTTGTGTATTGCACACGGCACAAAGAATGAAAATTTACAGATAAATCACGGTATTATCACATAATACAAATAAACTTAAAATCGGAGAAATAAAAAAGCAAAGGAAGTGGATATATTGTATAAACTTTTAATAGTTGATGATGAGGAGAAAATATGCGACCTTATTTCAAAATATGCACTCTTTTCGGGCTATGATGCAAAGTGTGCCTTTTCGGGACTTGATGCGCTCGAACTTTTCAAGAGATACGATTTTGACCTTGTTATACTTGATATAATGCTTCCTGACATTGACGGTTTTTCGGTTGCAAGAGAAATACGAAAATTAAAGGCCACCCCCATTATAATGCTCTCGGCAAGAGGCGAGGAATACGATAAAATAAGAGGTTTTGAGAGCGGAATTGACGATTATGTCGTAAAACCCTTTTCGCCAAAGGAACTGATGATGAGAGTTGGCGCAGTACTCAAAAGAACAAACAATGTAAATGAAAATGTATATGAATGTAAAGGCCTTAAAATTGACTTTGCAGGAAGAATTGTTTATGTCGACGGGGATAAAGCAAATCTTACACCCAAGGAATATGACCTTCTGTTTTATCTTGTCAAGAATAAAGGAATTGCACTCACAAGAGAAAAGCTTATAAGCAACGTATGGGGATATGACTTTTTTGGTGACGACAGAACACTTGATACACATATAAAGCTTCTGAGAAAGAATCTCGGAAGTTACTCATCACTCATAGTTACATTGAGAGGAGTTGGATACAGATTTGACGAATCCTCTGAGTAAAAAACAAAAAAAACGCACGTCAATGAGAATCAGGTGGAAGATTTTCTTTTGTATATGTGCAGTCTCGATGGTTCTTCTTTCGATTTTGTGGATAAGCCAGACAGTAATGTTCGATGTGTTTTACAGAATGGAAAAGAATAAGCAACTGAAAAATGTCTGCGAGTATGTGGAAAGTCAGATGCCGCATGAAAATATCAATACTGCCCTTTCCTTTATTCAGGAGGGTCAGGAGCAGATAAATGTGAGAATTGTAGATACTGCGCGTTTTGAAAGCATATATTCAACACATCAAAATTTTCCTTCTGTAATGCAAAAAATGGGAATATACGAGCTGTTTTCAATATATGAGTCGGCGCTTAAAAATGGCGGTGAAACAACACAGTATTATATTGAACAAAATAACACCTCTAATGGTCGGGATTTTACAAAGACAAAAAGACCGCCGGTCTT
>JAZSLO010000190.1:0-14285 GCA_045535415.1 Eubacteriales bacterium | reverse complement strand
CACCGGGGGGGTTCGAGGCCCCCCGCCCGAACAAAAAATCCGCAATTTTGTAACAAAATTCCGTATTTTCATTTCTCTTGAAATCTACAAAGGTGGGCAAAAATATGACGCTCTCTAAAATCACATCAACCCTTGGCATTGAAAACTATCCCGATTCACTCGAAGAAATTTTCAATGATAAGAGTATTGATTTTTCCTCTCCCGATTTTCTTGATACAGAATATTTAAAAAGCCTCCACCAAAAGTACGACATTTTCGGCGAGTATGAAAAAATAGTGCTTGACACTACACGTAAAATGCAAAATGATACCGCATTTGTTATCTTTGGAAATCTTGGAAAAGCGTATCTTGATGCCATTGGCGATGATACTCCCAAAGCAAAGAAATTCCCAATGCCAAAGAGTTCTTCAAATCAAACCTTTGTCGACCTTTTTCCCATAATTCTTATTTGCACACAACTTGAAAAAGCAAGAGAAAGATATTCAACACTTGGTGCAACAAATGAAGAAATTTATCTTTGTATGAAAGCTTTCGGAAGTTGCTTTAAGGAACAATCCAGGCGCTTTGGAAAACCTGTTTTACCGGCTGCAAATTTCCCTTGGCTTTGCAATTATATGTGTGCAAACATATTGAGTATACACGGCTTTAATTTTGAAATTATCCCCTTTGAATTCAATGGTGTATATGTCAAAAACAAAGAAACAGGAAAACTCACAGCACTTATGCTGAATGAAAAAATGCACCGTGACGGATATGTTCTGGGAACACCCGGATACCTTGACGACAAAGATTCATTTTTTGCGTCTTTTGAGGAAACGCCCGATGCTTTTATAGGCTATGCGGTAAACAAGGCGGGAACTGTACCCAATATAAAGCAAACATTCCCGAAATCCGAATGGTCACTTTGTATGAAAAAAGACGATATGATTATATCCTTCCACATACCGAAAAATGCCGATTTTACAAAAGAAAATCTTGACAGCGCTTTTGAAATTGGTGCAAAGAAGATGAGGCACTATTTCAGTCAATACGACATTAAAGGTGTGATGTGCGCGTCGTGGCTTGTTTCACCTCAGTTAAAGGATATTTTAAAGCCTGATTCCAAAATTGTATCCTTTGGCGAAAGATTTACTCCACTGCCGCAGATAAATAGCGGAATGAGCGTATTTACAAATGTTTTCCCTGCGGGGATAACACGCCTCGAGGATTTGCCCGAGAATACTTCCCTTGAAAGAGCACTTAAAAAACTTTATCTTGACGGAAAATATCTTTATACCTACCCCGGATTTTTTGAAATTTGAATTTTATTTTTCGCCGACGGCTCAAAGCTCGTCGGCGTTTTTATTCGTACTTTTCCTGCGCTTTGAATAGGCAAAGGAATTCCGCACTCTGCGGAGTGCGGCAAAAGGCTCTGCCTTTTGAATCCGCAAGCCTTTGAAAAGGCTTGACCTAAACTTTTTTGCAGGGTTTATTTGTAGCAATCAAGCACTTTTTTTGTATAATCACAAAATTCATCAACGATGTTTTGCGGCGACACAATTTTCGCCCTGTCGCCAAAGGAAAATACCCAGCCATAGAAGTGCGAACTTACCACAACATTTGTGTAAACATAGAATTTTCCTTCATTTTCGCTCTTTCTGAAAAGTGTGTCCTTGCCAAAGCGGTCAATTACCGCACCGCAAAGATCCTTGGAAAACTCAATGCAAACGCTCTGCTCGTCGCCACCGAACATTGAAAATACTTTCTTTGAATATCTTTGCACATCTATTTTTTCAAACTCGTCCCTGCCGCCTCGTTTTGTTTCAAGAACCTCAATGTCGAGCATTTTATCAACTCTGTAATGTCTTATCTTTGCAATTTCATTATCAAATCCGATAAGATAGTAATTCTCATCATCCCAATTAAGCGCAAACGGGCTTACATTATACAGTTTTCCGTCGTGTTTCAGCACTCTCTCTTTTTCAAGATTATAGTCAAAATATTTAAAGCTTATACTTTTATCAAGAGTTATTGCATTATGTATTTTATCAACATTATAATAAATACTCTCGTTCATCGACTTTATTCTGTCTGTTATAAGCACCTGACGGGATAGCGACTGCGCCTCATATCTTGAGCAAAGTCCTTCGAGTTTTTTTATAAGACTTGCCGACTTTTTCTGTGTTATAAATTTTGAACCCTGGACTGCATCAACAAGAAGTTTTAATTCCGACACTTCAAACTGCCTTGCTGCAACATAATATCCGACGCTTCTGTTTTGCTTTACGCTTATTACATCGTCGCCAAAGTATGTTAGCTGCTCGATATCGTAATAGATGCTCTTTCGCTCAGCCTTAATTCCAAGACCTGAAAGATACTCTATCATATCATTTACTGTCACGGGATGATTTTCATCGGAATTTTCGAGAAGAAACTGTCTTAAATACAATAGTTTAAGTTTCTGCATTGAGGATTTAGCCATAATTATTTCTCCTTTTTACAAAGTAAAAATGGGAATTTTGCCATAAGTTTTTCTATATACTTGTATTATAAACTAAACCTTCAACATTTTCAAGTACAAGGTGATAACACAAATGGCAATTTTAACTTTTTGCACAAGTCTTTTGCTTATATTCTCGGGACTTATGTTTTCGTGCACCATAAAATTCTCACATCTGAATCCATTAAAGCTTATAAAAAATCAGAAAAATTGTTCAAAAAGTGCATTTTCATCGTTCTGCCTGTCGCTGGGCGGAATTATGGGCGCCGGGAATATTGCAGGTGTTGCGGTGGCAATAAAACTGGGCGGCGCCGGAAGTGTTTTCTGGATGCTTTTGAGTGCGCTTATCTGTATGCCAATAAAATATTTCGAGGTGTTTTTGGGGATAAAGCAAAAGAATGATAAGTTTCCCGTCGGCTACATAAATACAAAAACCGGAAGTGTTATTTTTTGTCTTCTTTGCATTGCCTCGTCTTTTACAACAGGCGGTATGATTCAGGCAAATGCCGTATCGCAGGGAATAAACGCGGGCGGGCTTTGCAAAATTCTGACCGCAGTTTTATTTTGCACCCTCTTTTTCTTTTTTGCCTTTCTTATAAAAAAAGGTGCACAAAAATTTTGTATTATTGCCGTTCCTTTGATGACAGGGTTATATTTTCTTTTGTGTACCTGTATACTAATAGTCAACGCAAGTGCGTTGCCGGGTGTGTTTGCACAGATAATCAAAGAAGCATTCAATATAAAGTCAGGGATATACGGGGGATTTGCAGGAATTGTGACGGCTGCAAGATACGGTTTTTCGATAGGACTTTTATCGCACGAGGCAGGTCTTGGCACTGCCCCTCTTGCACATACACAGGAGCAAAACAAAAATGCACATCTTTCGGGAAGTCTTGGTATACTCGAGGTGTATGCCGACACATTTCTCGGCGCGCTTTTCTCGGCACTGTGTATTCTTGTAACAAACACTGACACGGTACACGGCGCATTCCGAAATGTTTTTGACAATTTCGGCATTATTTTTATAAATGCAAGTCTTTTGTTATTTGCTTTTTCATCCTGCATCACCTGGAACTATTACGGACGCATATGCACAGGAAAGAGTCTCGGGAATAAATGTATACCAGTATACAATGCTGCTTATACAGTGCTTCTATTTGTTTCATTCTTTATAACTTCCACCAAAGCATACGGCTTTGGTGAAATAACAAATGCACTTATGGCGATTGTGAATACTGTAAATCTTTTGATGTGCCGCCGTCGTTTTTTTAATTAAAGTTTTTTTCACCTCTTTTTTTCAAAAAAGAGGTCGAGGTCAAGGGCGAGAAGCCCTTGTCGCCATCCGCAGATGGCGAAACACCTTTGCCTTGCAAAAGCGCAGGAAAGAGTGAATTTTAAAGGCAAAGGCTTTAAAAGAGAGAGAACGCTCGCCGGGGGTTCTCACTTTTGTGCCATTTGTTATATTCTTTTAAAAAAGTGACGAAAAATTATAAGAAGAAATTCCGATAATTTTATTGGTCAAGCACATTAAGTTTCTCAAAAAGTTTTTCCCAGTCAAAAAGTTCACCGGGGTCTGTTTTATTCGGGTTATATTCGTCGTGCCCGATTATATGCTGTCTGTCAGGCGCAATTTTATTTCTCTGACAAATGCCAAAAACAAGTCTTGACAGACTATCATACTGTGCATCGGTAAACCCTATCAGACTTTCGTCAAGCGCATCATATTCTTCTTTATGAAGATACTGCGCCATATCATTTTCACTTCCGATTGCAAGAATTTCAATGCCGACAGAATATTTATTGAGCGCGTCTGTATATTTTTCGACACCGCCATAGCTTCCCTTTCCTGCGTGCCATGCGGCTCTTTCCTCTGGAATAAAGCAGAAAACTTTGCCCTCTCTGTCAATTATGTAATTTATACTGACTCCGCTCTCCTCAAAAATTTCCTTTACTGCCTTTATATCGTGTGGATTTTGTCTGTCATTTACGACATTGCTCGTAAAGTGAATTACCACCATTTCGGGCGCAAATTCTCTCTCCCACGAATACTCCTCAAGCGGCAAAAGATGGTCTTGTATTATTGAAAGCTGCTCCTCTTTTTGCTCATCTTGTGTATTTTCATTCTGAACCTCTTGCATTACTGCATCACTTTGATGTGTATCTGTATTTTCTTTATTATTGCACGAAACAAGGCTTGTTAAGAGCAAAAGCATACAAATCAAAACTGCATAAAACTTCATATTTCTCATTCCCAAAATTTATTTTGCAAGATTTTTTGAAAATTCTCTTGCCTCTTTATCTGCATCAATTATATCCGAAAGACAAATTTCACCGCTATTTCTGACACTTTCCACGCATTTATCCATTATAGTGAAAATATCGGTATATTTTATCTTGTCTTCAAGAAACATATCAACGCACATTTCATTTGATGCGTTATAAACCGCCGTTGAAACCCCACCGTATTTAACAGCGCGTCTTGCAAGATTTATTGACGGGAAGACTTCGTTATCGGGTTCAAAGAATGTAAGCTTTCCCGCCTTTGCAAGATTCAACGGCTGCGAAAGGCCGCCAATTCTGTCAGGATAAGTCAGCGCATACTGAATACAGTGACGCATATCGGGAACGCCCATCTGTGCAATTATACTTCCGTCTGTCATTTCGACCATTGAATGAATTATGCTCTCTCTGTGGATAATGACATCAATATTCTCCATATCCATATCAAAAAGGCGCATTGCTTCAATCATTTCAAGTCCTTTATTTACAAGCGTTGAGGAATAAACAGTAATACCTTTTCCCATACTCCAGTTCGGGTGGCAAAGTGCCTGCTCTTTTGTGACAGTTTGGAGCCGCTCCTTTGTGTATCCAAAGAAAGGACCGCCCGAGCCTGTTATAATAAGTCTTTTTACTTCGCCTTTTTTCGCACTTCTCAAGCACTGATGTATTGCACAGTGCTCACTGTCAATGGGAAGTATCTGAACCCCCATCTGTCTTGCTCTTTTCATTACGATTTCGCCCGCAGATACAAGCGTTTCTTTATTGGCAATGGCTACATTCTTTTTATTATCAATAGCGCAAAGTGTCGGCAAAAGTCCCGAAAAGCCTATTATGGCATTTACCACCGTATCACATTGACACTCTGAACAAAGAGCCGATGCTGCGTCTTTGCCTATGTATACCTGTATACCTTTTCCCGAAAGGCGGTTTTTTAGCATCTCGCCTTTTTCCTCGTCCTCAACGGCACACATTTTCGCGCCAGTCAGGTACAGCTGTTCTTCAAGAAGGTCTATATTATTTCTTGCAGAAAGTCCTGTTACTTCAAGACCGAGATGCTTTGCAACATCAAGGGTTTGCGTTCCGATAGAGCCGGTTGAACCGAGAATGCAGATTTTGTTCATTGTTTCACTTCCAAATAATAAATTTATATAATAAAGATGAGATTTTGCATTTGGTCGCAAAAGGCGGAAATTTCATAGAATTTCTGCTCTCTCGCGCTTGAGCGCACAAATTCGTCGCACAGTTTTTCCTCGTTAAGACAAAGAGCAAAGCTTTGCACATTTGTATTTTCGTCAAAGTCATATTTTGTGTCATACCCGAAAGTCGAGCAAACTCTGTAAAGAAAAGCAGGGTAAAACTCGTCTTTTGCGTCGCCATTTCTTAGAGTTTCAAAACAAATATCGACTTTTCCGAAGGTTTTCTGGCAAACCTTTACTTTGACGCACTTATCAACAGATATGCGAAGCAGCATATTTACAATTGCGCTGACAAGTGCTGTATATCTTTTTGCGCTCATTTTGACAGCGAAAACATCTGTGCTTTCAAAACTCACACTTGCCCCAAGACTTTTTACATATGAATCAATATACTGCGAACAAAGTCTTGTGAGTTTTACAATATCCACGGAAGGTATATATTCAAATTCATATATGTTCTGGGAAAGCTTTAAAAGACTCATAAAATGAAGAGTCATTTTGGAAAGCATATCCTTTAAGTACAAATCGCGCTCGTCGCAGCTTTGCGAGAGCACTTTGTCTGCAATATCAAGAAATCCTGCCGCCTTGGTAAGGGCAGTATCAGGTAAATTAAAATCCTCTTCACAAAGATTTATAATATGAATGCAAACGAGATTCTCACTTACAAAATCCAGTATCAAAAACTCTTTTTCTGTAAGCCAAACACTTGTATTCTTATCTTTTTCAAGAAAAACTTCAAGTTTTGTGCCCGAAACATCGCAAAGCTTTGATATGTTTGTTCCGGCGCCACCGCACAAAAATCCTTTATTGCTTTTTGATATGTAAATAATATTAGCCTTTCTGTCGCACACAAAGTATGCACTTTTGTGGGGCAGTTTTTCTTTTATTCCCGAAAGTTCGTCGCAATACAGCGCTTGTTTTTGCTTATCTACTTTAAACGGCATTTTTTCAGCACCTCCGACGCTGCCTCTGACACATCAAACTGCTGCTTTGCGCTTTTTGATTTTGAAATATCGCAAACTCTTGATGCAACTATTATTTTTCTGTCTTTTCTTGTGTCCGAAAGCACTTTCTGTCCGTTTTTATTCATCGCAAGAACCCTTGTATATTCACACAGAGCCTTCCCATATTCCTTTTTTATACCAAATGCACAAAACAAAAGCATTCGTCTTATTTTTGCATCCGTCAAGGTCTTAGATGCAAGTTTTTTGCACATTTGGTCAAAGCTCTCGCTTTGCTTTGCCGCCTTTACAATTGCGTTTTCCGCACCGCCCTCTACTTCAAGGATATCCTTTAAGTCCTCGGGCTTTGCAAGGCACAGGTTTATATGAATCAATTTATAAAACTGCTCATCGTCTATGTTCAAATTATAATCCTTTAAATTATACGGCACATATTTGTTTGCCCCGTTAAAATCTTTGCTTTGAAGAAGTTCTCTGATGTGTGATGACGACGCAAATTCTTCGTTTTTCTCGTTTCTGTTTACGCTTCTTTTAATTGCGACAGGTGAAAGTTTGTTGCCAAGAAGTATGTTTGCCCTTAGATACTCAACTGCGAGAATATCATTTGGGTTTTTTGAAATATTTTCAAATTCCTCGCCCAGAGCATTTCCTATTGCCTTGCTTCTGGCTCTTGCAAGTCCGAGATTTTTATTTTCTTTTAAAGTTTTTTCGCACTCTTTTTCAAAGCTGTCGGAAAGAGTAAGGTTTGCAATTCTCAAAAGCTTTTCCACATCCCCGCACTCCGAGCCAAAGGCAAAGTGTGTGCAAATTTCCGAATTTACCATTATTGAAATTGCACTGTGTGCAAACCCCTGTGCGCCCATTGACGAAAAAGGAAAAGGAAGCTCTATAACAAGGTCTGCGCCGCTTCTGATTGCGATATTTGCTCTGTCGCATTTATCCATAACAGATGAGTTTGCTCTCTGGACAAAATCGCCGCTCATAACGCAAACAACGCTATCGCATATTTCTTTCACCTTTGAAATCTGATATGCGTGTCCGTTATGAAAAGGATTGTATTCGCACACAATTCCGCAGACGCTCATTTTTTCCATTCCTCCTTTTTTACTTTTATTTATTTAAAAAGTCCCAGAACAAAGTCAACTACTTTGCTTTTGACATAGACATTCCCGACTTTTTGTGAGTTTTCTTTTTGCTTATCTATAACTTTTTTACATTCTTCTTTTGTAAGACCCTGTGACAAAAGCTCATTTTGCATTTGCTCAAGGCTGACACTTTCGCCACCATACAAATCAGGGAACACAACGCCCCACCAGTTTTTGCCGCCGCCCTCTCCGATAATTACAGACAGTGCAAAATACTCGCCTGCAGGAAGAGTTATATCGCCCAAAGTTTGCTTGTCATAAAGTCTTTCTTGCATTACAATTTTTACATCATAATCAAAGCCCTGGTTTTTTATTTCACCTAAAGCCAAATTTCTCAAAATATTTTGATACTTTTGTGCGTTTTTCTTTGCCTCGTCAACATTTTGACATCCGTCAAAAACAAGCGGTGTAACCTTAAGGAGCGTATCTCTTACTTTGAGTTTTAGTTTCTGGTCAATATCTTTGTCCGAATTTGCCACTACATGCATTTTTACAATACTGTCATTTTTTATGTTTTCACCGCGAAAAGCAAAAACCGATGAAAATGTCATAAAAATAACTGTAAACAGGCAAAGCCACAAAACAAAATTCTCGAAAAATGTCTGTTTTTTATTTCTCTTTTGTATTTCTTTTATCATACAGCAAAATCCTCTCTTTCAAGAGGATTGTTTGCCAGAAGTTTTTAAAATTATTCTTATTTTACATTACATCGCAAAACTTTGTGCAAAAAGTCCGTTTTTTGAAAGTTTATCGGCACACTTTTTTGCCTTATCAAATTCGTCAAAAAGCCCGAAAACCGCACTTCCGCTGCCCGTCATCTGAGCTCCCACGGCGCCGTTTTTCAAAAGATAATCGCAAAGCGTCTTTATTTCGGGGCATCTCTCTGTGCACAAATCTTGAAAATCATTTGTCAAAAGTGTGCAGATTTCATTTAAATTTCCCACTTCAAGTGCCTTTACCATTTTAAATGATGCACATTTTGAATAATCATCGCCAAATTTTTCGTCATATTCTGCATATATGCCTTTTGTCGAAAGGCTCTCATTTGGTTTTGCCACAACGACGAAAACATCTGAAAGCGGAACTATATCCGATATAATTTCTCCTCTGCCCTCACAAAGAGCACAAGTGTGACACTCTAAACAAAACGGCACATCACTGCCAAGGCTCTCCGCCATTTTGTGCATTTTTTCACTTGAAAAGTGCCAGTCAAAGCTCTCGTTGAGCATATCAAGCACCGCCGCCGCATCTGCACTTCCGCCGCCAAGACCTGCTTTATCGGGAGTTTTCTTTGAAAGTGTTATTTTTGCACCATACTGTTTTGCGGTGCTTTTTTTATATTCATCAAGGTACACTTTTGCCGCTTTATATGCAAGGTTGTCCGTCATTTCGCAGAGATTTACGTCACATTCAAGTGAAATTTCGCCATTCTCGGTTACTTCAAGGCAAATTTCGTCACCAAACGGAATTTTGTGCATAACCGACGCTATATCGTGAAATCCGTCGGGGCGGTTTTTCCCTAAAATTTCAAGCGTGAGATTGATTTTTGCTTTGGCTGTCTTTTTCATTCTTTTCACCGCACACATTAGTTTTTTTCAAGAAGATTTACGCAAATACGCGCGTTTTCCCTTGCCATTTCGAGAAGATTCTTTTTATTTCCCAAAAGCTTTCCTGAGATTTCTTCTCTATCTTCAAGAGCCTTTTTGCAAAGCTCAAGCACCTTGTCGGTATCAATATTTTCACAAGGAACACAAAATTCTTCAAGGTCTGCACTCTTCATAAAGCCGTCAATTTTCGGGTCATATGAGAGTCCGATGCAGGGAACTGTGGAACACGCCGAATAAATAAGCATATGAAGGCGCATTCCAAGGACCGCACTTGACTTATTAACAACGCCCATTATATCCTGTATTTTAAGATTTTCGTCCAAAACGAAAGACTTATATTTTGTTTTCTCACTTATAAAGTGGGATATTTTTCTGTCGGTGGCAGGTTTCATAAGAAGAAAGAGGCTTGTAAGTCCAAACTTTTCATAGACCTCGTCGCAAATTTTGGCGATTTTTTCTTCAAATTCAGCGTCTGCATACTTCCACGGGCGCACTGACACGCACATATACTTTGTGCCTTTATCAATGCCGTTTTTACTTAAAATCTCGTCTACTCTGTCGCATCCCGACGGTTCAACCAAAATTGCAGGGTCGGAAAGCTTCTTTACGGGAACATTCCCGATATCCATTTTGGAAAGAAGCTTTGACGAATCGTTATCACGCAAAGTTATATAATCAACGCCTCTAAGCGCTTTTTCTACAATTCCCATATTCTTTTTCTTCAAAGGCCCGATACCGTTTGCATAAAGCATAACTTTAAGACCACACTTTTTGGCAAAGGTTATAACATAAAGGTAATAAAGGAGCGATTTATAACTTGTGGCGTCCTGTATAAGACTTCCGCCGCCCGAGATTAACATTCTCGAATTTTTTATTGCTTTTCTGACAGAGTAAAAGTCAAATCTTTTGACAGAATCAATGCGGTACTGCTTTTTTGTTATAGTTGGATTTGCCGACAAAACAAGACAGCGAAAGTTAGGATTTATTTCAAATAGGCTTTTTAGCATTCCCAAGAGAAGCGCATCGTCACCGCTGTTATTAAAGCCGTAATATCCCGAAATTACAGCATCATATTTTTTATCCGAATTTATGTCACTGAGAATTGCTCTATATATGTCAATATGAGTTTTTGCAAGGTTTTCATTTGAGAAATTGCTTGTTGCTCTGTCGAAAAGTGCCTGCCCGTACTGCTTTGCAAGGTCTTTATCCCTTACAAGACTAAGAATCTTCTCGGCAAATTCTTTATAATTTTCGTTTTTAAACAAAAGCCCCGTCTTACCGGTCTCAATAAGGTCGGAAATTCCGCCGACATTTGAAGACACGGTCGGCTTTTTCATTCTCGCACCTTCCATTAGTACATACGGAAAGCTTTCGCATCTTGACGAGAGGGTGTTTATATCAATAAAGTTTATAAACGAGTAAATATCCTTTATAAAGCCTGCAAAGGTGATATAATTTTCAACACCGAGTTCTTTTGCAAGGTTTACAAGTGCACTTCTCTGCTCGCCGTCGCCCGCAATGACAAAATGCACATTTTTCTCAGCATCTGTGACCTCTTTTATCATTCTGACAAAGACATCGTGTCCTTTTACATAGTCGTGGCGTCCTATAAGACCGACATATGTAACATCGGGGTTATATTGTATGCCGATTCGCTTTGCAAATGTTTCTTTATCCTCATATTCAAAGGGTTTTGAATAGTCCATTCCGTTATAGACGGTAAAAATGCTGTTAGGTCTGAACTTTCTCTCAATAAGCATATCCTTGAAGTTTGAGGAAACGGCAATATAATAGTCAAGTTTTTTAAGTGCCGAAACATTTAAGGATGTATAAATAAGTTTTTTATAAAGACCGTCAAAGTCAAGAAGATAGTCGCTGTGAATTGTTGTCACAACGGGGATATCAACTTTTTTCTTTAGGGCTTTTGCAATAAAATTTGCTCTTGCGCCGTGTGAGTGGATAATATCAATTTTATCCTCGCGGCATATTTCACAAAGTCTTGAGAGAACGCTCATATCAAGGCGGTTTTTCTGCTCTAAAAGTTCGCTCTCGACATCAATATCCTGAAGTTCATCAAAAAACTGTCCCTTTATAAAGCAAACAACCTTGACATCGCACATTTTCGGCAGTTTTTCCATAAGTGAAAACACATGGGTTTTAGCGCCGCCCGTGTCACCGCCGCTTATCATATGCAAAACCTTCATAAAAGCCTTCTCCTTTCAACTTTAATTTCTCAGATGTTCTTTTTTTCGCATCCGAGCGAAAGCGCAATTCCCGCGCACACAAAGAACGCAAACATTACTCTCGGGTAAAACCAGCAGTATTCAAAAAGTCCCACCAAAATCAGTGCCGAAATTGATGACGCACACGCAATGCCGACAAATCTTGTTTCTTTATCGGCACATTTCTTTGAATAAATACAAGCCCTTCTTACAAGTTCAAACATAAACCATATATATGATGCAAAACCGACAACACCCGTTTCAATAAGCATTTCCATAAACTGCATATGAGAGTGGGGTGCGATATTTGTAACACCGTAGGAATACGGCGGATATACGCTTGTGAATGCCCCCGGGCCAAGTCCAACGCCCGTTACCCAAAAATCTTTCAGCATATCAATACAGCCTGCCCAGATGTCAATTCTGTATGAGCTTGATGAGTCCTGAAGATTTCCTATTGTCAGAATTCTTGACATAATACTTTCGGGCAGGAATGGAATAAGAACAATTCCGACTACAATCAAAAGAGGAATAAGTCTTTTATTATAAAGAACTATAAACACAATTACCGAAAGTGCAAATGCAAGCCAGCCTGAGCGCGAATATGTCAAAAGAAGTGCCGCTATGGGAAGTGCTAAAAACAAGAGTCTTACTGCCCTTTGTTTTGCTTTATCTGAGGTTAGTGCAAAAACAAAGGAAAACGGCAGGAACATTACTAAAAACTCCGCAAAGTTATTAGGGTTTCCAAGAGTTGAAAAAACTCTGCCCGGCATATCTTTATTCAAAGTAAGGTCAGTCAAAGACGCGTCCGCTTCAACACCGATTATACCCTGAACCACCGCAACAATTGATGTTACAATAGTTGCAAAATACATAAATGCCATAATTTTGCGTCTTACTTTTTTATTTCCTGCAATACTCTTTATCGCAATGCAGATTATAAAAGATGTAAGGAAAAACGCAAATATTCTTATACTGTCCGCCCTGTTTCTCGAAAGCACAACACTTGAAACGGTTGTCACCACAAAAAACACAAATGAAAGAGGCAATCCCTTAACATCAAGGTTTACATAATCCCTTTTATTCGCATATGCACAAAAGACAATGACAAGAAGCAAAATTGAAATTCCAAGTCCGAAAACATTGTTCCAAAGCTGGTCTGGAACAAGAAAAATAATTGCAACAAGAAACGAGAAAATGCCCGTAAAGGAAAAAATATAATTCCACGCGGGTTTTATTTTATTTCCAACAACACTTTCGTTTCCGACAAAGCAAATGCCTTTTGCCAAAAGTCCCGTGCCCTTTATTTTATCGGTATTAACAAGGAAAACACTGCTTACCTTTAAAATAACACTTTGAATTTTTGACAAAAGTGTATAAAACACACCCCCGTGTGCTTTTTCTTCAATATTTTCACCCGTTGTGCCTTTATGAAGAACGCTCTTTGAATAAAGATTTGCTATCCCGTCGGCAGTGCCGCAAAGTGCTTTATAAGTTACACTCTTATCAAAGCTTTTGCACACATCTCTAAAAAATGTGCCGACACTTTTTGCAACCTTTACAAAGATACTGCCCTTTGCAAAAGAAATTTTTTGTTTCATACTTCTATTTCCTGTTTATGCCGCCTTTTCGGGTGCAAGAATGGCACCGTCTACAATGTCACGGCGAAGACGCTTTTGTGCAGCTCTCACCGAGTGCACTCTAAGATAAAGCTTTGCATCGCCCGCTCTTAAAACAAAGGTGTGTCCCGATGCGTAGTGTGTCTTTCCAACAGTTGCGCCAAGGGGCGTTCTCTGTCCGTCAACAACACCGACAATTTTAAGAGAATTATAATTATCTCTTGTTGTGACAACATATCTTCCGTCTGCAGTCATAATATGAGATTCTGCAGGGCCGATTTCAAAGCTCTTTACTTCGCCGAGAACCTCAAGCGAAGTTTCATCATAAAGCTTTGCGCCGACAAAAAGCTGCTCGGCAACAAAGTCGCTTATTTCCTCACCGTAATATGTTATTTCAAGCTCAGTTGCAGGGCCTGCAAACAAATCGTTTGTCTTTTTGTTTATTGCCGCAAAACCGCCGTCCATAAAGAATTTGACACCAACAAGTCCGATTGCCAAAACCAAAAGAATTACAAGAAGGTCAATTACATTGATAATTCCAAAGAGTTTTCCTTTTTCGTTGATTATTTTCATTTTGCCCATTCTCCCTTTATGTTTATTTTGTTTCCATTACTTTTTTATAAACATCAAATGCCTTTTGACATATAATATTCAAATCAAATATTTCTCTTATCGCTTTTCTTGCGTTGGATACACA
The DNA here is from genome assembly GCA_045535415.1 of Eubacteriales bacterium. Taxonomy (GTDB): domain Bacteria; phylum Bacillota; class Clostridia; order Oscillospirales; family CAG-382; genus UMGS1387. The sequence continues at coordinate 78 of JAZSLO010000190.1, read as the reverse complement.
AGTATCATAAAGTTCTTTGTCTTCCGACAAATCATACATTGCCTTTGCAAATCCAACCGCATCGCCGTATTCAACAAG
>JAZSLO010000115.1:0-1626 GCA_045535415.1 Eubacteriales bacterium | reverse complement strand
AAAGATAATGGTGTCAAAAATTACTTTGTAACGGGTGCAGTTGTAGAAAAAGGTATGGGAATGCACCAAGAAGTTGAAACACTTGGGTATAAAATCGGCAAAGATGAGTTAGTTGAAGATATAATCGGCTCGACTTGGACTGAAAAAATGCCAAAAGATATGGTCATGCAAAAACTTCTTAAAGATTTAGGTGTAAAAGGCGAAAATGTGCTCGTAATTGGTGACGGCAGAGCTGAAATTCAAGCAGGCGTGCAGATGGGTGCATTTGTAGTGAGCAGACTTCCCGAAAATGCAGATTTTCAACGAGAATTACACAAAAAACTTGGTACAAATATTATAATAAAAGATTTTTGTGATAAAGAATTTTTAGACCTTTTCAAAGGTGAGTAATATGAAAGATTTATTAGCAAGATACCCACAACTGAATATCTGTAAAAAAGATATTGATAACGCTCTTTCGCTTATGGTAGATACATACAAAAAGGGTGGCAAAATCCTTGTCTGTGGCAATGGTGGAAGTTCGGCAGATGCTGACCATATCGTTGGGGAACTGATGAAAGGATTTCTCAAAGAAAGAAAGGTAACTGACGAGAGAATACCAGAAGAATTAAGAGAAAAGCTACAAGGTGCTTTGCCTGCAATTTCACTTTGTGCTCATACTTCACTTATGACTGCAACAATTAACGATAACGATGCAGATATGGTCTTTGCACAACAAGTTTATGGCTACGCTAAAGAAAAGGACTTGTTGATTGCAATTTCAACATCGGGCAATTCAAAAAATGTTGTTAATGCAGTAAGAGTTGCAAAAGCACTTGGCGTAAAGGCAGTTGCCTTAACAGGTGAAACAGGTGGAATGTTAAAAGAAATGGCGGATGTTACAATTTGTGCACCATCCACCGAAACCTATAAAATCCAAGAATACCACTTGCCAATGTACCATTATTTATGTGCAAAGGTTGAAGAACAATTTTTTGAATAAGAGAAAAAGAAAAACGGAGCAAATTGCTCCGTTTTTCTTTTACCCTAAATCGTGTTTGTCTGTAATTGTAATCTCTGGTTTTTTCATACCGAGAGTTTCAAGCACAACAATTTTGTTTTCTTCTTTAAGTAATGCACCTGGTAAATAGAGCGATTTTTGTGGACCAACTTTCCAATATCTACCAAGGTTAAAACCGTTAACCCATACATAACCCTTGTCAAAGTTATCAAGGTGAACAAAGCAATCAGCTTTTGAGTCTGCCTTGAATGTGCCTTTATAGAACATTGCGCCATTGTCTTTATCAAATTTTTCTGCTGACTTATATTTAAGTTTTTCGATATTATCAAGTGGCAAAGTCCACACATCATAACCCATTTGACGCTGATTTGCAATATAGATGTCAGAAAAGCCTTTTCTGTCCATCATCTTTTCGCCGTAGTTAACGCGACCCATAGTGTCAACAAGAAGTCCGATTTTCTTTTCGCCGTCAACAGAGCCGATGAATACGGTTGTTGTGTCTTGGTCATCTTTTGTGAATTTCTTAAAGATTGAGCCAAGAGTGATTTTACCGCTTTGAGTATAAACAGTTCTGTCAATGAATTTCTTATACTTATCATCAACATAAACAAAGCCGAAGTCATGAA
>JAZSLO010000233.1:0-3026 GCA_045535415.1 Eubacteriales bacterium | reverse complement strand
TATCATTCAAAACAAAGCAATGCACAGTTTGTTATTTTGACCTTGAGGGCTCAAAAAGTCGTATTTCAAGCCGTTCAGACAAAATGGGTATTATAATGCCTGATAACCTTTTAATATCGAATACGCTTGAAAATGGCATTGCTGACGGACTTATAGAACAGCTGTCTGCATTGATTGACAACAGGCAAGATATACGCCTTATTATCCTTGATACATACAGCAGAGCAAGAGGCACATTCAAAACATACGGAGCAAACGCCTATGACAGCGATGTGCAACTTTTATCACCTTTACAGAGGTTTGCAATCAATAAGAAAATAGCCGTTTTATGCGTACATCACGACAAAAAGGGAGCGGGATTTTGTAATGATACCTTTGAACGCTTGTCAGGTACAATGGGTATTTCAGGCTCTTGCGATAGTGTGCTAAATCTTATCGGTGACGGAAAGCGTTTTGACGGTAGAGCTACACTTGAATATTGTCCGAGAGATGTAAAAGGCGGTGAATTAAAGCTCTGTTTTGATGATAGCTCTTGCAGGTGGAAAATATCGGAGTTTACAGAGGAAAACAATCCTTTTGTGCTATGGGTAAAAGACAATATCCCTAACAAAAGCAAAAGCATTTTTATTCCTTATGCAGAGGCATATTCAGGAGCTTATCACAAGTATTCCGAAAAGCCTCACGAGGCAATTTTGAAAGCCGTTGCAGAAAACAAACAACTCTTATTTTCTGAATATGATGTTGCTATTCAAACAGGTGTAAAAAGCAATGACAAAAGAGGTATAAGGATATTCAGAGTATAAAAAGGCTGTGTCCGTCTGTCCCTTATGGGCTATCTAATATAAAAATAGGGACTAAAAGACGAATTATTCTTCCGCTATTGTCCCCTGTGGGACGGACGACACCGCTATATCAAAGGAGTGATTTTATTTTATGGAAAATTCAGCGGTTTACATTGAAAAGGTATTAAAACACTATTACAAGAAACTTGCTAAATTAAAAAAGGAACTCAAAGAAACCGAAGATATAATCACGGTTTTTGAGGAATTGAAAAGAGGTGAAAACAAATGACAGATTATAACGCAATGCTTATCGACCTTTTGAATGATAAAATCAGACAATGGGAGCGGAAATGTGATGAGCAAAGAAAAGAAATCAATCGGTTAAAAAAACAGCTCCGAGAGATTAAGAAAAACGAAAGCGAGGGCGAATGAATGACCGAAACCGAAAAGATAGAAAAACGCAGGGCGTATCAAAGAGAGTATTATAAAAATTATCGCAAAGGCAAAAAAGCCCTTGAATATGCGTGCAATGTTGAACAGGCAAAAAAGGACAGAGAAAAAAGGCGAAAGCTTTTACAAAAAATTGCTTGTTGTTTGCTTGTTGCTGTCTGTTTAATGTGCTTTTCAGCTTGCGACAATGAGCCGAAAATACTATATCAGAGTGAAAGTGTTGAGGTTGTCCGAGAGGGCAATATAACGCTTGTTTCTGACCTTGTAGCAGATAAGGAATACTCTTTCCGCTCCGTCCGTGTAAAGCGTTCTGAAAGCGTTTCCGAGCCTTATACAACGGTTGACACCGATACAATAAAAATCGAGATTATTCCGTCAGGCTTGCGAGTATATGACAAGACGGCAAACAAGATTTTTACATATCAGCGAAAAAGTTTACACAATAAGGGGTGATTGAATGGAATTGAAACCAAAAGACGAACACATCTTGACCGCTCTGTTATCCTGTGGGAGCATAGCAGAGGCAGAGAAAATTTCAGGCGTTAGTCGTACCACAATTTACAACAGGCTTGCAGATGAAACATTCAAGGCAGAATATGACCGCAGGCGTTCACTTGTTTTGAATGAGGCTTGCAATTCATTACAAGCAACATTGACAAAGGCGGTTGACACAATCAGGGGTATTATGGAAGATACGGACACAGCTCCACAGGTGCGATTAAATGCCTCTGCTCTGATATTGCAAAATTGCCTGAAATACACCGAACAGGCAGACATAATTTCAAGAATTGAAGAACTTGAAAAAAGTATGAATAATTAAATTATAAGGAGATTTTGAACTATGGCACAGTATAGAAATGTTAAGGAATTTACAGACAGAATAAGAAACGCATATCCGAAATATAGAGAGGAATATGTAACACTTGGTAATGCTCTTATTGAGGGTAAAAAGAAATGGAGTGAAGAACTCCGCAGAGGTTGGAGAACTCCGAAAGAACAACAGGAAGCAACACTCAAGCACGATGAGGAAATGAAACAGCTCCGTATCGCTTTTGAAAGCGTTGAGGACAGAGCAAGAGCAGAATTTGAAGCAATCAAGCAAGAGTGTGTTGAAATCTTTGAGCCGTACAACAGAGCGACAGCCTCAATGATTGATATGCCTACACTTGAACTACTCAAAAGCGGTGTTCTCAAAGATAATGAGCTGATAGACCTTGCAGACGGTTTTGCTGATAATATCACTATGTTAAGAATTATCGGCAAATATGCGGAAGAAAGAGCAAAAGTCAGCGACACAATAGATAAAAAAATGGGAAGTTTTGCTATCAGATGTAAAGAAGCCTCATTCCCTTATATAAGACCGATAAATGACCTTATTTTGTGGAGTACAAGAGCCGTCAGAGCAGACAAAGACCGCAGGGACAAAGAACAGGTTTTCGCAGGTGCAACAGGTATTGCAAGACTTTATGAAGAAACGGCAGATAAAATCACATCTGAAGCGGAAAAGTTTTATATCAAGGTGAGCGACTAATGAATAAAGCCATATTGAAAAAGCTCAAGGAAATGAAAGAACAAAAGCTCATTGACGAGGAAACGGAAAAAAGACATCAAGAGTTTTTGAACTATATTCAATACTTGATAGAAAACCCACAGCCAAACAGAAATATACACGATTTTGAAAGCGAGGACTAAATGGCAAAGGATATTTTGAAACGCCTTGAAATGTTGGAAAATGACGAGATAATCGAAATTGAAGATATTTCAATGTATGAAAGAGAATTTTTCGGAGATGAT
>JAZSLO010000124.1:0-19738 GCA_045535415.1 Eubacteriales bacterium | reverse complement strand
AGTTTTGACCATAATAGCCCCGTTTTTTATGAAAAACTTTCGCATGGAATAATAATGTGCGCAAGAAGTGTTGCGTTCGGTAATTGAACTTGAAAAGGAAGTTTTACTGTGGTATAATTGATTGTAAACGTTTGACTATTTTAGTAAAGGATGTCGAATATTGTTGAAAGGTGATTATAATAAAAAAACACTTTTTGGTAGTCTAATTGCACTAGTAAGTTTTGTCATTATATGTTTGATGTTAATATTAAGACTTAAAGTATTGTTTCAAGATAATTCTTTATCCAAGGAAGAAATCTTTGATGTAGTTAATAGCAAATATGAGATAATTATGAGCGACATGCAAAAAGGAAATTTTAAAGAAACGGAAAAAATCAAAGGGATAGTAAGAGTTGAGGATAATGATGGTGTAATCGATTTTGTCTGTGAAGGAAAGGGCAATGTAGTATCTGGAGCTTATTACGGATTTTATTATACAGAGGATGATTTGCCCAAAGTATCTTTTTTACACGTATTATTTACAGAAGAAGATTTAGTGACAAAATATAATGGTTATTGTTTTGATAAATATGATTATTATTATACAGAAAAAATACGAGATAAATTTTACTATTATGAATTACATTACTGATTTTCAGCTTAAACCTGCATGAGCGCAGTAAAGAGTGTCGAATGTAGTCGAATTGGAGATTATGAAAGTGTCAGTAAATATAACGTTAGAAGAAATCATTAAAAGAAAGATAGTATAATTTACGAAGGGAATTTATTTTATGTTTGAAAGTTTTAAAATTATTTTTTCGCAAATTTTGATTTTGTTTGCATTTATCGCAACCGGATATGGTTTGAAAAAGTTTGACAAACTTCCTGATGGTTTTAATAAAGGTATTTCAAATCTTTTGGTATATATATTATTACCCTTTCTTATTTTTGAAAGTATATCAAAAAATTTTAATATGGATGTATTGGGAGAGAAAAAGAATATAATTCTCATCTCAATCTTGATGATGTTGGCATTTCTACTGCTTGCTTTTATATTTTCAAGGATTTTAACAAAGGACATAAATACGAGGGATATTTATATGTATTCATTTAGTTTTCCGAATACTGGATATTTTGGCAATCCTCTTGTGCTTGCAATATTTGGGGAACTGATGTTATTTGATTATATAATCTTTACTATACCATTTATGATTCTTACATATACCTTTGGGATTTATACCCTAGACCCTAATAAGAACTTAAACTTGAAAAAGCTTATCAATCCCATAGTGCTTGCTTTGGTTATGGGCATGGTTTGCGGAGTATTAGATATTAAACTCCCACAGGAAGTTACAACAGTTATAAGTGTGGGTTCAAACTGTATGGCGCCTATGGCTATGATACTTACAGGTGTGGTTTTTGCCGGTAAAGATTTAAAAAATATGCTTTCAAATCCAAAAGTTTATGTTGCTTGTGTAAGTAAAATGTTAATAATTCCTCTAATAGTTGTTATCGTAATGTCTAGGTTTGAAATTCCGGAAAATATCTCAAATTTGATAATTCCAACACTGACGCTGCCCACTGGTCTCAACAGTGTTGTTTTTCCTGAAGCCAATGGTGGTGACAGTCAGACGGGGGCACAATTATGTCTTGTTTCAACGGCAATATGCCTTATTGCCTTTCCGCTTGTATTTTCATTTTATCAGTTTTTGTGTGCATAAATGAAAGAAAATATTTTAGAATTGCATTTACGGAAAAACATTTGCATTAAAACAAAATTTTTCCTCCAATTTGACAGAACTATTGCTAAAAAGTTTGGTATCTAAATTATACAGTCTTTATAGTAAGATTGTCGAATTTTGCCAAAAGAAAGCCCACCTTGTGTAAAGAATGACGGCGCATGAAGTGCGAAGGGAGGATTGTTAAATGAAAACAAAGATTAAATATTTAATTTTTGGATTTGTTTTATGTTTAATAATTATATATGTATTTTCCCTTGTAAAATGTGAAGTGTTGACACACCGACATTATGATGAGTTTGAATATGCATACAAACAAAACACCATGCTTGGTGATATGGAATTTTTTAAAGTGCTGGAATATAAAACATGTGATATTGCCAAAGTGTATTATGTTTCTAAAGGATATTCTTTGGGAAGTGTTTTGACATTTGCTTATGAAGATGGTAATTGGAAAGAAGTTTCTTGGGACACTCCTTGGTCGACTTCTGGAAACGCAGATAAAACAGTATATCCATATTGGTGGCATTGGATATATTTTATGTTTTGATTTTTTATTTTTGCTTGACATGAGACTATAAAGAATGTCGAAAAATGTTGAAAGGAGTTGTATATGTATGCAATTAAATATTAGCCTGATAGATATTTTAAAAATGTTTGTAGTAGTTGTGTTGTTAATAGCTGTTTTTATTCCAAAGAAAAAGGACTATGAATATAATTCTCTTGACAAAAAAGGCGTTGTTTCAAACATTATATTGTCAATCATATATGTTCCATTGTCAATTATGGGAGTTTTTACGATATTCTTTTGGGATGCTCCTACAACAAATTATTCGGCACTAAAGATTTGGATTTTAGATACAATTACTTGGATTGGGTTTTCTATTCCGCTTTTGTCAATTGCTGGTATTTTTACATCAGCAATAGCGAGAAAAAGAGGAAAGAGTAAGTTTAGTTTTGTTATTCAATTTTTGCCAATTCCTTTTTTTGTAGTAATATTGATTTTAATTTCTTTTTGGGATAAAGTATAAAGATTTGTATCTAAATCGTCTGTCCCGCGTAAATATCCAAACAACTTTTGGGAGAAAACAAAATGACAAAAAGCAAAAAGATAAAAATCGCATTATTATGTGTATGTGTCCTCCTTTTGTGCGTTGTTTTGTGCTATTGGAACAACAACCTCGGGGTGACTTTTTATACAGTAGAGCCTGAAAATATGCCCGATGAACTTTCGGGTTTTCGCATAGTTCAGATTTCCGATTTGCACAATAAAGAGTTTGGCAAAGCCAATGAAAAACTTATACAAAAAGTGAAAGAACTTGAGCCCGATGTCATATTTGTCACGGGTGATGTAATTGACGGAAGACGCAAAGGCTTTGAAAAAACAAAGACTTTTGCCGAGAATTTAAATGGAATTGCGCCAATCTTTTATGTCACGGGAAATCACGAATACAGACTCGAGGACAACGAGAGGGCGGATGTTTTAAATACTCTTTCACAAAACGGCTTTGAAATTCTTGATGACAAAAGCGTAGAATTTGAATATAACGGTGTTATGTTTAATATTTCGGGAATAAATGACCCGTGGCAGTATTCAAAAAATCTTGAAGAAACCGACAAAACACTCACACAAAAGCAAATTGACACAATGACCGAAGAGTATGTCACAGACAAAGTGTCAAAGGTTGTTGACGCAGAAAAATTCAATATAGTTTTGTCCCACAGAAATATGAATGTGGATGTTTATTCAAAAACAGGCGCTGACATTGTCTTTTGCGGACACGGTCACGGCGGACAAATAAGACTTCCGTTTAATATTGGCGCACTTTACGCTAAAAGGCAAGGCTTTTTCCCTGACTTTTTTGACGGATTGTGGGAGAAAGACGGGACAACAATGGTTGTAAGCAGGGGTCTTGGCAACAGCATTTTCCCGTTTCGTATTTTTAATTGTCCTGAAATTATATGCGTTGATTTTGAATAATTGTGTTGACTTTTAGGCGAGTTTGTTTTACAATAATATGATGTAGAGAAATTTAAATTACTACTTTGGAAGGAAGTTAAAATATATGAAGTGGACAGGACTTAATGAACTTCGTGAAAAATATCTTTCGTTTTTTGAAAGCAAAGACCATTTAAGACTTAAGAGTTTTCCTCTTATTCCTATAAATGACAATTCTCTTTTGCTTATAAACTCGGGTATGGCACCCATGAAGCCTTATTTTCAGGGAACAAAAGAGCCCCCGAGAAAGAGAGTTACAACTTGCCAGAAGTGTATAAGAACACCTGACCTTGAAAATGTTGGTAAAACTGCAAGACACGGAACATATTTTGAAATGCTCGGAAACTTCTCGTTTGGCGACTATTTCAAAAAAGAAGCTATTCCGTGGGCATGGGAGTTCCTCACAGAGACTCTTGAAATTCCGGGCGAACTTCTCTGGCCGAGCGTTTATGAAGAAGATGATGAAGCATATGCACTCTGGAGAGATGTTATAGGTATTCCCGAACACAAAATTATCCGTATGGGCAAAGCCGATAACTTCTGGGAACACGGCTCAGGTCCTTGTGGTCCCTGTTCTGAAATTTACTTTGACAGAGGCGAAAAGTACGGTTGCGGATCTCCCGACTGTAAACCCGGCTGCGAATGTGACAGATATATGGAAATCTGGAACAATGTATTCTCGCAGTTTGATAATGACGGAAAAGGCAACTATACAGAACTTGTTCAGAAGAATATTGATACAGGTATGGGACTTGAAAGACTTGCATGCGTAATGCAGGGTGTTGATAACCTCTTTGAAGTTGATACCGTAAGAAGAATTCTTGATACTGTTTGCTCTTATTGCGGCAAAAAGTACGGGGATAACTATAATAACGATGTATCTATCCGTATAATAACAGACCATATAAGAAGTACAAGCTTTATGATTTGTGACGGCGTTATGCCCTCAAATGAAGGCAGAGGCTATGTTTTGAGAAGGCTTTTAAGACGTGCTGCAAGACACGGAAGACTTCTTGGAATAAAGGGCGCATTCCTCGCAAATCTTTGCGAAATTGTAATTCAGGAAAATGAATCTGCATATCCCGAACTTCGTGAAAAGGCAGATTATATAAAGAAGATTCTTTCTATTGAAGAGGCGCGTTTTGACGAAACAATAGATACAGGTCTTTCGATTCTCTCTGAACTTTGCGAAAAGCTCGAAAAGGAAAATAAAACTGTTCTTTCAGGTGAGGACGCATTCAGACTTTACGATACATTCGGTTTCCCGATAGACCTCACAAAGGAAATCGTTTTCGAAAAGGGAATAAGCGTTGATGAGGAAGAATTCTCTCGCCTTATGACTCAGCAGAAGGTAAGAGCAAGAGAAAACAGAAAAGCAGGTGGCGGCTGGTCTAATTCTGATGCCGATTTGCTTTCGGATATTACAGAAACTGTATTTGACGGATATGCAAATACAAGTTGCCAAGCAAAAGTTGTTGCTGTAATTGTTGACGGCGAAAGAGCTGATAGTGCAAACGGCGATGAATTTACACTTGTATTTGATAAAACTGTATTTTACGGTGAAGGCGGCGGTCAGGTCGGCGACACAGGTATAATTGTTGTAAACGATAAGGAAATCTGTGTTGTTGACACTAAAAAGACCGACGGAAAATATCTTCATATCTGTAAAGCGCAAGGTGCATCCGTTAAGGTTGGCGACAATGCTGAACTTTCAATAGACGCTCAAAGAAGAGAAGCAATAAAGAGAAATCACTCAAGCGTTCACCTTTTGCAGTCTGCTTTAAGAAAAGTGCTCGGTGACCATGTTGAACAGGCAGGCTCGTTCGTTGATGAGCATAGAGCAAGATTCGACTTCTCGCATTTCCAGGCTCTCACGGAAGATGAAATTCTCAAAGTTGAAGCAATAGTAAATGAATATATCCTTTCTGGATATGATGTTACAACACTCGAAACAGATATGGAAACCGCAAAGAAAGAGGGCGCAATGGCACTCTTTGGAGAAAAGTACGGCGATGTTGTAAGACTTGTAAAGATGGGCAATGTTTCAGCCGAACTTTGTGGTGGAACACACCTTTCAAATACTGCAAAGGCAGGTCTTTTCAAGATAGTTTCGGAATCGAGCGTTGCGGCTGGTGTTCGCAGAATCGAAGCGGTAACGGGTACAAATGTAATCGATTATATTTACCACGATAAAGCACTTCTTTCAGAAACTGCAAAGGCACTCAAGACAACAAATGTATCTGATATTGTTTCAAAGGCAATTCAGACAGAAAATGAAATAAAGGCGTTAAAGAGCAAGATTGAACAACAGAACGCAGCTCTTGCATCCATGAAGACTGCAAACCTTTCTGATAATGCAAAGAAAGTCGGAGCATTTGATCTTATAACTGCACGACTTGACGGAATGGGTGCTGACGAAATGAGAGCGGCAGGCGACGTAATTAAGGAAAAGAATGCGAATGCTGTTGCACTTTTCGCATCAAGCATTGACGGAAAAGTTCTTCTTTACGCAGTATGCGGAAAAGATGCTGTTGCAAATGGCGCAAATGCCGGAAAGATTGTAAAGAATGCTGCGGCAATATGCGGCGGCGGTGGCGGCGGAAGACCTGACAGTGCATCTGCCGGTGGAAAAGACGCTGCAAAGATTGATGAAGCACTTGCAAGTGCTGAAGCAACACTTATTGGCTGATAAATTTTAATGAAGAATATATTATTAAAATATAAAAAGGCACTTATAACAGTATGCGCTGTGATTGTACTTGCGGCTTTGTGTGTTGTGCTTGTAAACGTTTATGTGATTTGTAGTACAAAGGATAAAATTCTAACGCTTTCGCAGAAAGCACAAAGCAAGAATTATGACTGTATTCTTGTGCTTGGAGCTGGAATAAGAAGTGACGGAAGTCCAAGTAATATGCTTGAAGATAGACTCAAACGGGCATATGAACTTTATAAAGACGGTGTGAGTACAAAAATCCTTGTGTCGGGAGATAATGGCTCTGTTCATTATAATGAAACGGGAGCTATGAAAAAGTATCTTGTTGAAACACTCGGCGTTCCGCAAGAGGATGTTGTTTGTGACTATGCAGGGTTTTCGACATATGACAGTGTTTATCGCACAAATGAAATTTTCTGCGCGCAGAAAATTGTTGTGGTAACACAAAAATATCATTTGTACAGAGCGCTGTATATTGCAGACTCACTTGGCATTGATGCTGTGGGAGCAATGTGCGATTACAGAGAATATGCTTTTCAGATAAGACGGGATGTCAGAGAAGTTGCAGCAAGGTGTAAGGACTTTTTGTCAGGCATCTTCAAACCAAACCCAAAGTTTCTGGGAGAAAAAATTCCGATAAACTAATGAAAGGGAAAACCCCCGACGAGGGTTTTCCCTCTTTTTTGCCCTTCGGCAAAAATTTCACCCTTTCCTGCGTTTTGGGAAGGCTAAAAGATTTCGCAGTCTGCGAACTGCGACCAAGGCTCTGCCTTTGGAATCCGCAAACTTTTGAAAAAGTTTGAGAAAACTAATATAAAAAGACCACGGAGTTTTCCGTGGTCTTTTGGTTTTAAACTATTTCGTTCTGCTGTGCAACAACGCTCTTTCCGCTGTAAATCTCACGAAGCTTGGGCTTTTCGATTTTGCCTGTGGGATTTCTCGGAATGTCGGCAAATATAATCTGCTTTGGTCTCTTGTATCTTGGCATTGCCTCGCAGAATGCATCAATTTCTTCGATAGTTGCACTCATTCCTGGCTTTAATTCGATAATTGCAGTTGCAATTTCGCCAAGTCTCTTGTGGGGTGTACCGATTACCGCAACATCCTTTATCTTGTCGTTCTGACGGATAAAGTTTTCAATTTCAACAGGGTAAAGGTTTTCACCGCCTGAAATAATAACATCTTTCTTTCTGTCAACAAGGAATATAAATCCGTCCTCGTCCTGCATTGCCATGTCACCCGTCATAAGCCAGTCGTTATAGAAAGTATCCTTTGTTGCCTTTTCGTCACGGTAGTAGCATCTCATAACAGACGGACCTCTTACAGCAAGCTCGCCAACCTGACCTCTTTCAACAACATTTTTGTTTTCGTCAAAGATTACAGTTTCCCAGCCTGCACCCGCAACACCGATTGCACCGACCTTATGTATGTTTTCAACACCAAGGTGAACACATCCTGGGCCGAGCGACTCGGTAAGACCATAGTTTGTGTCATATTCGTGGTGGGGGAATACTTTTTTCCATCTTTTTATAAGACTCGGAGGAACGGGCTGTGCACCTATGTGCATAAGTCTCCACTGTGAAAGTTCAAAGTCCGAAAGATTTATTTCGCCCGCATCAATAGCATCAAGGATATCCTGCGCCCACGGAACGAGAAGCCAGCAGATAGTTGCCTTTTCGTTTGATATTGTCTGGAGAATCCACTTGGGGCTTACACCTCTTAAAATGATACCCTTGCCGCCCACAATAAATGAGCCGAACCAGTGCATTTTCGCACCTGTGTGGTAAAGCGGGGGAATGCAGAGAAACACATCGTCTTTTGTCTGGTGGTGGTGATTGTTTTCAGTGTAGCAGGATGCAAGAAGTCCTTTGTGTGAATGAAGAACGGCTTTGGGGAAACCTGTTGTTCCCGATGAAAAGTAAATTGCTGCATCGTCCTCTTCATTTATCGGAATTCTCACATTTATTTCGGGCATACCCTCTGTTGCATCTTCAATAAATGTAGCATAAGAAGGGCAGTCATTTTTGTTTCCTGCGAAAATAAATTCCTTGATACCGGGAAGACTGTCCTTTATTGCATCAATTCTTGAAATGAATTCTGTTCCGAAAACAAGAACATCAGCCTCGGACAGTTCAAGACAATATTTAATTTCGTCAGCCGAGAATCTGAAGTTCATGGGCGCTACAACTGCACCTGTTTTGAGGATGCCGAAATAAATCGGAAGCCAGCCGATGCAGTTCATTAAAAGCATTGCAACCTTTGAGCCTTTTGTAATACCTGTTGAAAGGAAATAGTGAGCAGTTTTGTTTGCTCTGTTTTCAAATTCAAGCCAGGTCATTTCGCGTCTGTTGTCGGGCTTTGGAAGAGCTTCAACGAGGTCAAATTCTTTCCACGCCTTGTCAATTCTTTCCTGAATTTCGGGATTTACTTCAACAAGCGCTGTATCGTTTGCATACAGACGCGCATTTTGTGTCAGAACATCTGTGATAATCATTTCAAAAACCTTTCTTTAAGCGCAAAATGACATTTTACGCCATAATACAAATACAAAAAGATTATAAAACAAAAAGCCTTTTGTGTCAAGGCTTTTTGAGGTATTTAGTTTTGGCTTTTCAGAGTATTTATCTCATCATCCGAAAGGTATCTCCATTCACCCTCGGATAAAGACTCGTCGAGCGCAAGGCCCGCAAAGTGCGTGCGCTTTAAATATACAACTTCCTTTTGCGAGCACGCATAACAAAGACGCTTTATTTCGTGGTATTTTCCCTCGGTGAGTGTAACATAAGCCTCGTATGGATTGTCCTTTGAAATTTCAAGAATCGATGGTTTTGTCATTTTACCGTCCATCATAATGCCGTTCTTAAAGAGAAGAATGTCCTTTTCTTCAAAAGGTTTGTCGCACCTGACAAAATACTTTTTCTGCGCGTGGTGCTTTGGCGAGAGAAGCTTGTGTGAAAGAACGCCATCTGTTGTCATAATTAAAAGTCCGACAGTATCCTTGTCAAGTCTTCCGCAGGAGAAAAGACCTTTGTCAAGAAAAGCCTTGTCAAAAAGCGATAAAACAGTGTTGTCTTTTTTGTCTTCCGTAGCACAGATAAGACCACAAGGTTTATTAAGCATTATATAAATATTTTCGCAGAAAGAAATTTCTTTTCCGTCGAGATAAATTTTATTTTTGTCTGTGTCAATTTTTGTATCGGGCAAAAGTCTTCCCTGAAAATCCAAAACCTTAACCCGTCCGCTTTTGATGATGGACGAGGCATCTTTTCTGCTTATAACAAGACTTTGAGAGAGAAATTTGTCAAGTCTAAGTGTGGGCATATTTACCTCCCGAAAATAAGTGTAATATATTGTACCATAAAAATCATATTTTTACAATGAGCATTTTAAAAGAATAGTTGTTGACAGAAGCATGTAAATTTATTATAATTATTGAAAATGGGAGAATGTTTGGATATTGCTATTAGAAGGGGGCAAATTTAAATTGATGGAGCAACTTTATGAGTTTTTAAGTCCTATAGGGCAGGACGGAGCGCTGTTTTTAACATCTCTTGTGCCTTTTGTGGAACTCAGGGGCGGTATAATCTTAGGACACGCACTCGGAATGGACTGGCTTCGCACATTTATAATATGCTTTCTTGCAAACTGTATCCCTGTACCCTTTGTAATATTCCTTGCAAGACCTATATTTTCATGGCTTAAAAAGACAAAACTTTTTAAAGGCGTAATTGAAAAACTCGAGGCAAAGGTACATAAAAAATCAGGTCAGGTAACGGCACATAAATATGCGGCAATCGGACTTTTGCTTTTTGTGGGAATTCCGCTTCCGGGAACGGGTGCATACACGGGTGCTTTGATTGCGGCACTTCTTGATATAAGATTAAAGACGGCGTTTCCCGCAATTATAGCAGGAATTTTTCTTGCGGGTGTTATAATGACGCTCGGATGTACAGGTGTTGTTTCAGCACTTTCATTTTTGTTTTAAAACCCCGGGAGTTGAAATAAATTTTGGACGCGAATTATCAAAAGATGTATTTGACAATTGAAAATAATAAAAAAGCTCATCGAAAGATGGGCTTTGTCGGCTTTTTGCTTTTGGCAATGACTTTTCTTTCAATGTCAGCGTCTTATGGCATATCTTTCGTTATGTCTTATTTTTCTCTTGAGATTCAAACTTTTGTGGCAAATAGTTTGTCTTGGATGTTTAGCCTTTCAAAGGTGCAGAGCATTGCGGCAGCAAAAAATATTTTGTCCTCGGGTGCATTTTCCGACATTATCTCAATGATAAAAACCTGCATTTTTATGGTGCTTCCGGCGTATTTGTTTTCAAAGGCGGCAAGACTTTCGCAGGATGAAGTTTTTTGCACAAAGGGAAAATATGTAAAAGGAAAAGTGAGCCTTTTTGCATTTTGTCTTCTCTGTATGATGAGCGTGACTGTGTTTTCAGACGGCATTTTTTCATTCCTTTTCCCACAAGCATCGCCTGATATTTCAACATCAACAATCGCAGTTACAAATGATGCATTTTCAAATATAACTGCGTTTTTGTACACCTGTCTTTTTGTGCCGGTGGTTGAAGAATATATATTCAGAGGCGTAATATTTACATCACTTAAAAAGTACGGTCTTGTTTTTGCGACAGTTTCATCTGCAATTTGCTTTGGAATTATGCACGCAACTCCCACGCAGACAATGTACGCTGTAATTTTCGGTATTTTCTCATGTATTTTTGTGGCAGTGTCGGGCAATATAAAGACCTCGGTGCTTTTACATGCAATAAACAATTTTACAATCTTTGCACAAAGCTATCTTGAAGGATATTTTACAAAAGAAGCATTTGAAATTTATTATACAATTTATATCGCAGTAATGTGCGTGTTTGCATTTTTCGGTATTTTGAAGTTTCTCGAAAAGGGCGGTGTTTATTCAAAATTCCGTGATTTTGCAGATTTAGATAATGAGAGATTTGAATATATGCCCGGCATAAAACAGTTTTTCACCCCAACGATTTTAGTATTTTTGTGCTATTATGTGCAAACCGTTCTTTCGGGGGTGAATTTGTGATGCAAAAAAGCCACGAATATTATATGAAATGTGCGCTCAAAAGAGCAAAAAAATCTTTTGACGAGGGTGAAACTCCTGTTGGCGCCGTGATTGTCAGAAATGGTAAAATCATAGCCTCGGGAAGAAATAAAAGAGAAACAAAAAAGAATGCACTAAGTCATGCCGAAATCGAGGCAATAAATAAAGCGTGTAAAAAGCTTTCGGGCTGGCGCCTTATCGGGTGCGATATGTATGTAACCTTAGAGCCTTGCTGTATGTGTGCAGGTGCTATTATCAATTCAAGAATTGAAAATGTGTATTTCGGGGCATACGATAAAAAGGCAGGGTCATTCGGAAGTATAGTAAATATTTCGGACTATCCGTATAATCATAAGGTAAATGTGAAGGGCGGAATCTGTGAAAAGAAGTGTTCGGATATTTTGTCGGACTTTTTTAAACAACTTCGAGAGAGTAAAAAGACGCAAAAAACAAAAAATATAGAATAAAAAACAAACATAAGGCATAATCTTTAGTAAAGAATTTATTTTGGGAGATTTGCCTTATGTTTGTTTTTTCTTTTAAAGCGTCAACAGTAAAAGTGATATGTGCGCTTTTTGTATGTATTGCGGCGGCATTGTTTGTGATAACGCTGATTCCCGATGCAGACTCCGCGCTCAATGTCAATAAAATTGTCACAGACCCCGATATAAGTTTTAAAGGTGTTTCGACAAATGACGACAGAATAAACCTTTTGTCAAAACTCGGCTTTGAGGTTGAAAAAGACCCTGTTCAGAGCGGGGAAGTGAAGATACCAAAAGACTTTGATGCCGCGCTTGAGGAGTATAATTCGCTTCAGCAGAGCCAGGGCTTTGATTTAAAAAAATATCGCGGTAAAAATGCGATGAGATATACATATAAAATTTCAGGCAGTGACGACGAAAACACAAGTTTTGCAACACTTGTAATATATAAAGACAGAGTGATTGCGGGTGATGTGTGCTGTCCAAAAACGGGACAGTATGCGGGGATAGTCAAAGCCAAATAGATTTTTGTTTTTGCGCCGTCGGGCTTTTTAACTCGTCGGCGCATTTTTGGAACTTTTGCTGCGGTGCAAAAGTTCGAGAACGGCGGCGAAGTGTAAACCGCCGCCGCAAAACAAACAAAAGTCAAAATATCTCCATTTTTCATATAATAAACCGGTGATATTAATGATTTTTGATGAAATCTTAGCACAAATGAAAAATTGCCTTGAGTTTTATAAGGGCAAAAATCCGTACCTGTGTGGCAAAACATTTTGTACTGCAAGGGGTGTTGATTTTTGTGTAAACTCTGACGGGGAAAATGTAAGCATTGTATTTAAAGGCACGGATTCAAAAGGGGAGTGGCTGGAAAACTTTATGTTCTGCAAAAAGAAAATCCCATATAACCTTGATAATACATCCGTCAAAGTTCATTCGGGATTTATCGACGCATATAACAGCAAAAAAGTTCGGGACAGAATACTTTCGCTTATCCCCAAAAGCGCAAAACACATAAAAGTGACAGGTCACTCAAGAGGAGGGGCTTTGGCGGTTTTGTGCAGTTTTGATTTAAAACAAAGTTTCCCCGACAAAGATATTGAAACATACATTTATGGCTGTCCGAGAGTTGGAAACAAATCCTTTGCAGAAAACTATGATGAGAATATTCCCAAAACTGTAAGAGTGCAAAACGGAAACGATTTTGTGACTAAAATTCCGCCTGCCGTTTTCGGTTATCGCCATGTTGGGAAAATATATAAAATCGGTGCGAAAAGTGTGCCACTTGTCTATTCTTTTAAAGACCATAAACCAAGCGAATATTATAAAAGCCTGCTTTCTTTGAAATAGAAAGCAGACTTTTCTTAAATTTTGAATATTAAATTTTCACGAATGGATTCTTTGCCAATATTGTCAAACCAAAATGCAATGTTCTCTTTTGAATGTGCATCACTTGATAAAATAAGCTTTGCCCCGTTTGAAACCATTTTATTTAAAAACACATTTGACGGATACGGGCTCTTTCTGTGACCTCTTGAAATTGCACCCGTGTTTATCTCAAAAACAGCACTCTTTTGCGAAAGAATATCAATACAGTTGTTTCCATATGCAATATACTTTTCGTCATCCTCACGGAATAAACAAAAACCCTCGTTGTACTTTGTAATAATATCAAAATGCCCGATAATGTCAGCATTTGTTTTGTCCTTGACTTGCGATAAAATTTCAAAATATGCCTTTGCCAAAAGAGTGTAGTCGCCGCCGAACTTGTCATTGCAAAGTGCCACAAAAACATCTCTTGACAAATCAAGCGGAAAGTATTCTTTGCCGATTTCTATATAATGAACAGAGCCTATCACATAGTCAAATTCTTCGCCGTAATTTTCAGAATAATAATCCTGCTCGATTCCGCACAAGAGGTTTATTTTGTCTGCATACTTTTCCTTGAGATGTGACATTTCGGAAATAAACTTTTTATAGTCACAAGGCTTT
Organism: Eubacteriales bacterium; assembly: GCA_045535415.1. GTDB lineage: Bacteria > Bacillota > Clostridia > Oscillospirales > CAG-382 > UMGS1387. The sequence goes on along the minus strand of JAZSLO010000124.1, from coordinate 5,755 downwards.
GCACAGTATCCGTCGTCAAAGGGTGTGTAGGAATGAATACAAATGCCAAAGTGCGAAAGTCCTTTTGAAATTGCACTTTTGACCATATCTTCAGGACTGTGTTTTCCGTCGCAAAAGTTGGAGTGACAATGAAAATCCGATAAAATCATTTTGTCATTTTCTCCTGCTTTACCTTGTGGTCTATAACATGACGGGAAGAAAGTTCGTTGTGAATATCTTCAAGTGAAATGCCCTGCTGAATCATAAGAACAAGCACGTGGTAGCAAAGGTCTGAAATTTCATATATTGTTTCTGCCTTGTCGTTTGCCTTTGCCGCAATTATAACCTCGGTACATTCTTCGCCCACCTTTTTGAGTATCTTGTCAAGTCCCTTTTCAAAAAGGTATGTGGTATAAGAGCCTTCCTTTTTGTCGGTCTTTCTGCCCTCGATAAGCTTCATAAGACTTTCAAGCGAAAATTCCTGCATTTCGTCACTGTGCCAAACAAGATTCTTGTCATCAAAGCAGGAATCAGTACCTGTGTGGCAGGCAGGGCCGTCTTTTCTTACAACAACCGTCAATGCATCTTTGTCGCAGTCGGCTGTAATTGAAACAATGTGCTGGAAGTTTCCGCTTGTTTCACCCTTGAGCCAGAGCTTTTGTCTTGAACGGCTGAAAAAGCAGGTTAGTCCTTTTTTCATCGAAATTTTAAGACTTTCTCTTGACATATAAGCAAGAGTGAGAACTTTCTTTGAAATCTCGTCAACTACAATTGCCGGAATAAGACCGTCTTTGTCAAATTTTAATTCGTCTATGTTTATCATTTTGAGTTTTTCCTTTCAAACTGTATTAAATTCTCGCAGGGATTCCGTTATTTATAAGCTCTTTTTTTAAGTTGGGAATTGTAACTTCGCCAAAGTGGAAGATAGAAGCCGCAAGACCAGCGTCCACCTTTGGAAGTGCTTTGAAAAGATCAATAAAGTGCTGAATGTTTCCGGCTCCGCCCGAGGCAATTACGGGAACATTTACGGCGTTGCAAACGGCATCAAGCATCTGGATGTCAAATCCGCCTTTTACGCCGTCTGTGTCAATGGAGTTAAGCACAACCTCGCCCGCGCCCATATCAACACTCTTTTTTATCCATTCAATTGCTTCCATTCCGGTGTTTTCTCTGCCGCCCTTTGAAAAGACTCTGAAAACACCGTCAACACGCTTTACATCAGCGCTTATTACAACGCACTGACTTCCGTAAAGCTTTGCCGCCTCCTCAATAAGTTTCGGGTTTCTTATAGCACCCGAATTTACACTTACCTTGTCAGCACCGCACTTCAAAACCCTGTCAAAGTCGGACACCTCGTTTATGCCGCCGCCGACTGTTAAGGGAATAAAGATGTTGCTCGCAACTTTTGTAAGAACATCTGTAAAGAGTCCGCGGTTTTCGTATGAAGCTGTAATGTCGTAAAATACAAGCTCGTCAGCACCGTTGTCGCTGTAATATTTTGCAAGCTCATACGGACTTGAAACATCACTGAGTCCCTCGAAGTTTACGCCTTTTACAACTCTGCCGTCCCTTACATCAAGGCAGGGAATAATTCTTTTAGTTATCATTTTTCAGCCACCTTTACAGCCTCTTTCAAATCAATAGCACCCGTATAGTAGGCTTTTCCTATAATTGCGCCGTAAATATTTAGGGCAGAAAGCCTTTCAACATCCTCCATTGAGGATACACCGCCCGAGGCGGTTATGTCGATATTGAATTTTTCCGACAGTTCCTTATATAAATCGTGGTTTGTGCCTTTCATTGCGCCGTCTTTTGAAATATCTGTGCAGATGATGTTTGAAACACCAAGTGAGCACATTTTTTCAAACATCTGGAAAGCCGAAATCTCACTTTTTTCCGTCCAGCCCTTTATTGCAACATATCCGTCTTTCAGGTCAACGCCAACGGCTATTTTATCACCGTATTTTGTAAGTGCCTCTTTTAAAAATCCCTCATCAGTTACCGCCGCAGTTCCGAGAATTACTCGGTTTACACCTGCATTTATGTATTTTTCGACAGTTTCAATGCTTCTTATACCGCCGCCCACTTCAACAAACAAGCCCCCGACGGAAATTATGTCTTTTATAACATCAATGTTGGGAGTTGTTCCAAGTTTTGCGCCCTCAAGGTCAACAAGATGAATGTGAGTCGCTCCGCAGTTTTTAAAATCCTGCGCTATTTCTTTTGGGTTATCGCTGTAAATCGTCATCTGGTCATAGTCGCCCTTAAAAAGACGCACAGCCTTTTTATCATATAAATCAATGGCAGGGAATATTCTCATTTTTTACCCTTTCCTTTCGCAGAATGCTTTTAGGATATTAAGTCCCACTTTTCCGCTCTTTTCGGGGTGGAACTGACATCCGAACACATTATCCTTTGCAACTGCGGCACAAATGGGGTATCCGTAGTCGCTTGTTGCAATTATGTTGTCGCAGTTGTTTGCGTGATATGAGTGAACAAAATAAACAAAGTCGCCCTCGTTTATGTATTTAAAAATTTCGGACTTTTCACCCTCAAACTTAAGCGCATTCCAGCCGATGTGCGGAATTTTAAAGTCTTTTGGAATAAAGTCGGATATGGGACATATGTCACCCGGGATTAAGGATAAACCCTTGTGCTCACCAAACTCAAAACTTCTGTCAAGTAAAAGTTGCATTCCAAGACAAATTCCCATAATGTCTTTTCCGCTTTTCGCCTCGTCTTTGACAACATCGGAAAGTCCGGAGTCAGTCAGTTTTTTTGCCGCATCGCAAAAAGCACCCACACCCGGAAGAATTATCTTTGATGCACTTCTTATTTCCTTTTCGTTACCCGTGACAATCGTATCCACACCAATTGCCGAAAAGGAACTTTTGAGGGAAAACAAATTTCCAACACCGTAGTCAACAATCGCTATCATTAAAGAACTCCTTTGGTTGAGGGAATGCTGTCAGCGTTGTCCTTGTCAATGGATACTGCTGTTTTAAGACTTCTTGCAACGCTCTTGAATGCGCCCTCGATTATGTGGTGAGAATTGTCACCTGAAAGGCTTCTTATGTGAAGTGTAAGGTTTGCACATCGAACAAATGCAAGGAAAAATTCCTTTGCAAGTTCTGTGTCAAAATCGCCAACCTTCAAAGAGGGAATTTCAAGTTTGTATTCAAGGTGTGCTCTTCCCGAAATGTCAACGCTTGAGAGAATAAGAGCCTCGTCCATAGGGAGAATCATATATCCGTATCTTACAATGCCCTTTTTGTCGCCGAGAGCCTCGTCAAAGGCTTTTCCAAGACAAATACCTATATCTTCAACCGTGTGGTGATAGTCAACATTTGTGTCGCCCTTGCACTTTACATCAAGATCGAACCCTGAATGCTTTGCAAAAAGAGTCAGCATGTGATCAAGAAAGCCGCAACCTGTGTCTATGTTGCTATTACCTTTTCCGTCAAGATTTAAGGATAAAGAAATATCGGTTTCAGCCGTTTTTCTGGAAATATTTGAAGTTCTCATTTGTTTTACCTCTGTATAATTTCTTTGATTTTATTTATAAGGGTATCCATTTGTTTTTTTGTGCCAATAGTAATGCGAAGATACTGTGAAATTCTGTCTTTTTCAAAGTGGCGGACTAAAATTCCGTTTTGTTTAAGCGTAAGATAAAGTTCTTTCGCATCAAATTCGGGGTGGGACGCAAAAACAAAGTTTGTCTTTGAATCTGTACACACAAAACCAAGCTTTGAAAGCTCGTTTCTTGTATATTCTCTGTTTTCTATAATGGTTTTACAATTGTCTCTTGTGTATTTTTGATCACACAAAACACCAATTCCTGCAGCATTTGTCGCTCTGTTTATGTTGTAGGGGTTTGTGGAATACTTTACGCTGTTTAAATCTGCGATAAGTTCCTTGTTCCCAACACCAAAACCGAGTCTTGCTCCCGCCATGGAGCGTGATTTTGAAAATGTCTGTGTTACAAGAAGGTTGTCGTATTTTTTTGTGAGCGGAACACAACTTTCACCGCCAAAATCAACATAAGCCTCGTCAATTACAACGACATTGTCCTTGTTGTGAACAAGAATTTCTTCAATCTGACTTGTAGAGAGTGAAAGTCCTGTCGGGGCATTGGGGTTTGCAATAAAGATTGTTCCTTTCAAATCAAAATATTTTGTAATATCGATTGAAAAATCTTCTTCCAAAGGAATTTCTCTGTACGGCACACAGTTAATCTTGGCAAAAACGCTGTAAAAACCGTATGTTATATCGGGGAAAACCGCAGGCGTGTCGTTATCGCAAAATGCCATAAATGCAAAGTTCAGAATTTCGTCCGAGCCGTTTGTCATAAGAAGACAGTCTTTGTCGATATCAAGAATTTCGGATAATTTTTCACGAAGTGCAAAGCACTCAGGGTCGGGATAAAGCTGAAGCATTTTGAGTGCCTTTGCCGACATTCTGACAGCCTTTTTTGAGGGTGGGAAAGGTGACTCATTAGTATTTAATTTTATGTACTTTGTATCCTTTGGCTGCTCGCCCGGAGTGTAGGGGACAAGAGAGGAATACTTTGTGCTTAAAAATCTTGACATTTTATTCCTCCTCAAATCTCACTGTCGCACTCTTTGCGTGAGCATCAAGTCCTTCTTTTCTTGCGAAAATGTCAATATCCTTTGCCACCTTTGAAAGTGCGTCTTTTGTAAAGTAAGTATACTGTGTTTTCTTTACAAAATCGTCAACCGAAAGGGGACTTGAAAATTTTGCAGTTCCGCTTGTTGGAAGTGTGTGGTTGGGTCCTGCAAGATAGTCGCCCAGCGCCTCGGGACAATTTTTACCCATAAAGATTGAACCTGCATGGCGGATAGAGTCAAGATAGTCAAAGGGATTGTCAACACAAAGTTCTAAATGCTCTGGTGCAATTTCGTTTGCAATGTCAATAGCACACATAAGATTGGGCGCAACTATTATTTTTCCGTTGTCGTCAATGGACGCTCTTGCAATTTCGTGTCTTGAGAGCTTTGGAATCTGCTTTTCAATTTCGTCTGAAACGGCTTTTGCAAGTTCATACGAATCAGTAACAAGAACTGCACTTGCCATTTTGTCGTGCTCTGCCTGAGAAAGCAAATCTGCTGCCACATATTTTGCGTTGCAGGTTGAGTCGGCAACAACTAAAATTTCGCTCGGACCTGCAATCATATCAATTGAAACAAGACCGAATACCTGCTTTTTTGCCTCCGCAACAAAAGCATTTCCCGGGCCTACGATTTTATCAACTTTCGGGATGCTTTCAGTACCATACGCAAGTGCCGCAATAGCCTGAGCACCGCCCACTTTGAATATCTTGTCAACCCCTGCAATAAAAGCCGCGGCGAGTATTGCGGGATTTACTTTACCGTTTTTCATTGGAGGTGTAACCATTACAACTTCTTTGCATCCTGCAATTTTTGCAGGAACAGAGTCCATAAGAACAGTTGACGGATATGCCGCGCTTCCGCCGGGAACATATATTCCGGCTCTGTCTACGGGGATAACCTTTTGTCCCATAACAATTCCGTTTTCGTCATTTATAATAAAACTGTTTCTCTTTTGTTTTTCGTGGAATTTATAAATGTTGGCGTAGGCTCTTTTTAAAATTTCGAGAAATTCGGGTCCAACCAAAGTCAGAGCCTCGTCAATTTCCTCTTTTGAAACTAAAAGGGAAGAGAGGTGTGCACCGTCAAATTTTTCGCACTAGCCAAGATCCGCTTTGTCGCCATTCTCTTTTACATTTTCAATGATA
>JAZSLO010000030.1:0-1864 GCA_045535415.1 Eubacteriales bacterium | reverse complement strand
CTTGACTGGTGCAAAGACCACAACATCGGGCTTTTGTTTTATGAAGATTCTTTATATCCCGAAAGACTCAAGATAATTGAAAATCCTCCCTGTATGTTCTTTTACAGAGGCAGACTTAAAAATCTTGACGATTACCCGTGCTTTGCATTTGTGGGTACAAGAAAATGTACAAAACCGGGTTTAAAGCACGCATATGAATCATCATTTATAACTGCATCACGAGGCGGTGTAATTGTAAACGGAGTTGCAAAAGGTATTGACGGCGCCTGTATTGCAGGAGCACTTGATGCAAACGGATATGCAATTGCAGTTATTGGATGCGGAATTGACAGAATTTATCCAATAGAAAACAAGGATTTATTTCACAAGCTTTCATCAAACGGACTTATTCTTTCAGAATTTCTGCCATTTACCGAGCCTCACAAATACAATTTCCCGATAAGAAACAGAGTTATAAGCGGTCTTTGTGTTGCAAGTGTAATATTTGAGGCTGACGAAAACAGAAGCGGCGCTATGATTACCGCAAATTATGCCCTCAAACAAGGCAGACAGTTATTTGCAGTTCCAGGGAAACCTTCTGACAGACTTTATTCAGGTCCTCTGTCTCTCATCAAAAACGGCGCAAATGTATTTACGGAAGCCGATGACATTCTCAGCGAATACTCAATGATGTTTCCGCACAGAATAAATCTTCACCACGTAACAAGCGTTCCTGAAGAATTTATAAAAAAGCATATGGAAGCACATAATGTTGATGAAGATTACAAAAAAGACTTTTTCAAAAAATCAAATAAATCAGAAACTTACACAGAAAGTTTAAAAGAATCGGCTCAGTTTTATAATAACAACACAGATTCCGTAAAAACAAAAAACAAACCAGAGATTGATTTTACAATGCTTTCAGCCATTGAATCAAAGATAATGGAAAAGTTTATCGAACATAAAGAATTATCACCTGATGAAATATGTGCTGACGGAATCAAAATGCAAGACGTTCTTTCATCACTTACGCTTCTTGAAGTGTACGGATATATAGAAGCTCTTCCGGGCGGAAGATTCAAAATATCCGAAATTTACGAATAATAATATTTCTTAAGGAAAGAGGAAAAATACATTGTCAAATTTAGTAATTGTTGAGTCCCCGGCAAAAGCAAAAACCATAAAAGGATACCTTGGAAAAAACTACAAAGTTGTAGCATCCAAGGGTCATGTCAGAGATCTTCCAAAAAGTTCTCTGGGCGTTGATATTGAAAATAATTTTGAACCCAAATATATAAATATCAGAGGCAAGGGCGATCTTATAAAAGAGCTCAAGAGCGAAGCCAAGGCTTCATCTACAATTTATCTTGCAACTGACCCTGACCGCGAAGGAGAAGCTATTTCGTGGCATCTTGCAAAAGTTTTAGCCACACCCGGTGCAAAAATCAAGCGTGTCAAGTTCAATGAAATCACAAAAACCTGCGTAAAGAGTGCAATCAAGGAATCAGGCGACATTGATATGAATCTTGTCGATGCACAGCAGGCAAGAAGAATTCTTGACAGAATCGTTGGCTATAAATTAAGCCCTATTCTCTGGAAAAGCATTAAAAGCGGTCTTTCCGCAGGACGAGTTCAGTCTGTTGCAACAAAGCTTGTGGTAGAGCGTGAAAATGAGATAAGAAACTTCGTGTCCGAGGAATCCTGGACCATTGACGGCATCTTTAAGGGAGAGGTGGGCAAGAGGTTCAAACTGAGATTCTTTGGTGACAAAAACGGTAAGATAGAGATGAAGACCAAGGAGGATGCAGACGCCGTCCTTGCAGGTCTCGAGGGTGCTGCGGCATCGGTCACAAGCCTGAAGAAGGGCTCGAAGAAGCGCACTCCT
>JAZSLO010000166.1:0-6615 GCA_045535415.1 Eubacteriales bacterium | reverse complement strand
ATATATCTTACTTCTTTTCCGTTTATGAAAATACAAAGACCAATATCACCACTTTCCCAAGTGTAGTCTATGTTTGTTTTGCCCGTATTTGACTTGAGTGAGCCGGGGGCAGTCTGCCTGAACCACCACTCTGTGATTGTTACAGTGTCATCATTACAGTCATAACTCTGGGAGTCAAAAATCTTGTCTGAAAAGTCCGTAAAATTCCCGTTTGCCTCAAGATAATTTTCAAAATTTTCGCCTCTGCGCTTTATATCATTTTCAAAAACTCGTCTTGCCTTTTCTCTGTGCATTTTATATACATATCCAATATATTCGCACGAGTCGACATCTGCAGCAGTTGGGTCCGGGAAAATCTGCTCGGGAAGAGGATTGTCAATGCAAACATCCCCTTTTCCGTATCCCGATGCTGCGTCCCAGCACACCTTCCACACAGCACTTCCCATAATTCCAAGTCGTCTTTCATTTCTCGAGTTTTTACTTTCCATATCGTTGTTATCAACAACATATCTTGTTATAAGCTCTCTCTGTTTTGCCTTGTCGCTGTCATCATTTTCTCTCGGGCAAAATTCAAAATCGGGAATTTTGGGTTCGATAAGCGATTCGACCTGCAAATATCCGTCTGTTGACTGCGCCGCTTTCCAGGGAAGAGAATTTTCCTCGAAAATGTGAGCCGTCTGACTTCTTATATCGTGGTCGCCGTCGTAATATCTTTTCATTTTGCGCCAGTAGGATGAAATTTTGTCCTTATTTGCACTTGCAAAATCGAGAAGAAACGCACAGGTATCCTCTCTTGCAAAAGTCGAGGAATAGTCATACATATGACTTTTTGAAAGTTTCTTTGATGAAGAATATATGTTTTTCACTTTTTAATTTTCCTTTCTTATATGAAGTTTGTCGCAGAGTTTTTCTTTCTTTGGCTCATTTGCCGAATACAAAGCGCCTTGCCTTGATACTGCAAAATACCGCAGAGCATCGGGCGCGTGTGTTATTGCGTGAGGCGAAGTTGATGCGTCGCCCGCTTTTCTTTTGTCGTGCATTAAAAGTGGCAGACACCGAATTATTTCAGTGCAGTTTCTCATAATTTTAAGCCTTGAGTCCTTTTGACCGTCCTCATTTTTATAAACCTTGAGCCACTCTCTCAAACACATCCAGCCGTCGACTCTGTCGCTTATAAGTTTTGTAAGATAAATTCCGTTTTCACAGAAAAGTTCGCTTATGCTCTTGCCTGAATCCTTTTGCCTTGACCACAAATCCGAAGGTGCTGTAACCTGACAGACACCGTCCATTTTTTGCTTTATCTTTTTTGCAGCCTCGCTGACAATAAGACCTGAAATATTTATCTCGTCATAAACCACGGCTTTTCCGTCAGGAAGAAGAGCCACAAACTGTGCTGACAGCATATCAAGACCATAGTCGATAGCGCAGTATTTTCTGCATTCCTTTGGAAGTGTAAAAGGCTCGACTGTGTGAACATCAAAATCAAATTCGGGAAAGAACTGCCCCGAGAACTCGTTCCAGTCGCCGTTAAGCCAGGCGTTCCTAAGGCTTTCAGGAAGACTTTCAAGTCTTGAGAGATAATCTGCATCATTTTGCAAAAGAATCTGGTTGTCATACACTTTTGCAGGGATAAAGGAGTAGTCATCGGGGTTTTCGCCTTTTCGGAAATCTCTGTCGATAAAGAGTCTTTTGACCCATGCGTGTCCGACACCTCCCGGATTGCAGGTGAGATAAAATCTTTTGGGAAAATTGTTTGCACCTCGAAGAGAGCCTTTTAATAATTGAAACTGGTATTCCGTTACCTGCGTTGCCTCGTCAAGTGCAATTACATCATATTCCTGTCCCTGATACTGCTCGGCATCGCTCTCGGTATCAAGGTATCCCATTCGAAGAACAGAGCCGTTGGAAAATTCAAAGGTTTTTCTCGAATCTGTATAATTTGCAATACCCGAAAGTTCGCCCTTTAAAATTCTTATGTGATTATCCCTGAGCTGCAAATATGTTTTTCTTATAAGAAGAACGGAAATGCCCGGGTAATGAAGGCACATAAGCACAAGCTTTCGCCTTAAAGCCCAGCTTTTGCCGCCGCCTCTTGCACCGCCGTATGCCACATACTTTGCCTCATTCATAAAAAATTCCTGCTGTTTTTTCTGCGGCACACCTTTAAGTGTTATTTTTGTTTTTGCCTTTGCCACAAAAAATCACCTTGCGTATTTTCTTGCCGTATCGTCAAGCGAAATGATAACGCTTTTTGTCTGCTCATCGGAACTTATCTGAAGTTTTTCACCCCAGCCGAAATTGTATTTTAAGCTGTTTGCCGATGCGTTTGCGGAAAGACCGCCTGTGAGCGAATTCTCCTCAATAAACGCTTCGATTCTCGCCTTTGCCGTACACAAAATAAGCGCATACTTTCTGCTCTTTGACATTTTTTCAAACTGCGCTCTTGTGATTTTAAGATGACAAAGAAGTCCCGAAAGAGTATACGGCTTTGTTATCTTTTCGCAATTTTTTGCATCGCACTCCGCAAAATACTTTTCTATTTTCTTGTCAAGATTTGAATACTTTTCACTTGTGTTTGCCATTTTGTTTTCTCCTTTGCCTTATATTGTTACATCAAAAGTCATTGTTTCAATGCTGTCAAGCGCATAGTCTACCCAGCACTCTCTGTGCACAACATCTCCCGTCTGCTTTACTTTTACCGCGTCATCGCCTTTTACAAATCTGTATCCGCATCCGGCACACACAGTCTGGGTACAGAAATTGTCTTCGATGCCGCGAAGGCTTTCAAGTTCCGCCGCCTCGTAGTCATAAATGTCCTTGTTGTCGTCTACCATGTTTCCTTGCCTTTCATAAATCTTTGAACATTTGTTCGTTTAAATTTCGAAAAATATATTCCGAAAATAAATTTCCGGAAATCTTTTGTGAATATTGCCTTACTCGAGTGGGCTTTTGTTGTCTATAATATACCACAAAATCGGCATTTTGTCAAGGGCTTTAGAAACATTTGTTCGTTTTTGTAGAGTTGCACAAAATTGCCTGTCGAAAAAAGTCGAAGATTTTCATAAATTCATACAAACGCACAAAAACAAAAAAATTACCCGAAACCAAAAAACTCGGTTTCGGGCAAACTTTCAGATAACTCATCGGTTAATTGCTGTTTTGAATCATAGTGCTGAAGTTATTAAGAATAACTGTACTGAACATAAAGAGAACATCTGCGTCTTCAAAATCTGCAAAAAAGCCAAGGGTCGACCAATCTTTGATATATCTCAAATCAAAGATTGTTATCTTTTTATATGAGTCTATAAACAAGGGCGCAATGCTTGAGCCGTAGGAATCTCGGAAGATGATAAGTTCTTTGTCAAACTTTGCGTTTTGGTTTTCAATAGTTATAAGAGCGTCCGCTCCGCCAAGAAACATTTCATAAGGGTCTTTATCATACGCCTTTTCCATATCATAAACGCTCTTTTTAACGGGCATTCCCGTGTTGTAACTTGTTACAACACAATTGTTTATGGAATCATTTGTAAGATACTTTATTGTATCGGGTTTTAGTGGCAGCGCCGACTGTCCTTTGTATACACCGTAAAAATCGTTGTCAAGTGTGTTGACTGTATACTGTCTTTGACTGAGAGTTCCCATTTGCGACAATATTCTGTCTGCAACACTTACTATTTTTTCCTGTTTCCAGTGGCTGTCTGTTTTATAAAAATGGTCTTTTGAAAGCAAATCATAAATATCTATATACTCCATATAAGATAGTTTTTCCTGCATAAAAGAAGCAAACTTGTCATAGTCAAACATCAAATGGTTATCAGTAACATAAGGGTTTTTGTCCGGAACTATGCACAAATACGGTTTTGCTCCGCTGTCTTTAATAAAACTTTCGTATATGAAATCAAAACTTTTTGCCGCATCGTCAAGCATTTCCTGGCGAATGGGATATTCAATTTTGGACATATGTCCGTCAACCCCGACAAAAAGATTGTTGCTGTCAGATTTCCAAAGAACATTTCTTTCAAACACAGCCTTTAATGTTCTGAAGGAATCGCGCATGGGGAACTGGTCTGCAGAGTAAGTTTCAAACTCCGACATAAATTTTCCACTCATAACGCTTTGAAGCGAAAATTCAGGAAACGAAGCAAGCGCTCTTCTTTCGCTATCAGAAAACTCGCCGTCTTCTTTGAAAAAGCACACAAAGGAAAGACCGAAAAGCACTACTGCCAGAACAATGCAAACTGCAATGTTTTTATATTTTTTAAACATATTTTCGTCTCTCCTTTCTTAAAATCTGAAATACAAGAAGGGGTTAAATGAGCCGTCTGCAAGGTATGCGGTAACACACAATGTAAGAATTACAAGCACAGGAACTTCTAAAATTCCAAGCGTAATACTTCCCCACTTTTTGCTTTCAAGTTTTGCACACATATTTTTCATAAAAGGTGTTGCACCTATTATTGCAATTACAAATACACCAAAGTAGTTGCCAAGTGTATAAAGTCCCTCGGCTGAAACAACGGGGTATCCGCCAAAGCCGAACATTCCTGACATATACTCCACAATGCCCATACTGTCGGATGCGTTAAAGATAACAAAGCTTACAAGCATAAGGAAAATTACATATATATGATTTAAAACCTTTGTTTTGTCAAGGAACTTTAAAAGGAAGAACTTTTCGATTAAAAGAATTACCGCAAAATAAAGTCCCCACAGAATAAAGTTCCATTCAGCACCGTGCCAGAAGCCTGTGAGCATCCACACAACAAAAATGTTTATAAAATGTCTGAATTTTCCGACTCTGTTTCCGCCCAAAGGTATATATACATAGTCTCTGAACCATGTGCCAAGAGACATATGCCATCTTCTCCAGAATTCTGTTATGCTCTTTGAAATATAAGGATAGTTGAAATTTTCAAGAAAATCAAAGCCAAAAATTTTTCCAAGACCTATTGCCATATCGGAATAACCCGAAAAGTCAAAATATATCTGAAGCGAAAAGGCAATAGAATAAATCCAGAAAAAGAGTACCGATTTGTCGTCACTTTTAAGAAAAGCGTCGCCTATCTGGCCAAGGGTGTTTGCAATAAGTACCTTTTTTGAAATACCTATTACAAGGCGTCTTATGCCGACAGCACACTTTTCAAATGAATGCTTTCTTTCGTCAAGTTGAAGGGCAATATCAGAATATCTTACAATAGGACCTGCAATAAGCTGCGGGAAAAGATAAATGTATGCCGCAAGAGAAATAAAATTCTTTTGTGCAGGTGTCTGTTTTCTGTAGACATCTATATTGTAGCTTAAAATCTGGAAGGTATAAAAGCTAATACCGATAGGAAGTGCAATTTTTAAAAGCGGAACAGAAAGACCTGTTGCCGCATTGAAGTTTTCAATAAAGAAGTCGGCATATTTGAAATAGCAAAGTGCTCCAAGGTCGAATATTACTGTTATAAGCGTAAACAACCTTGATAATTTTTTTGAATAATTATATTTTTCCGTGAGAAGTCCGAAAATGTATCCCTGCAAAACAGTTACAAGCATCAAAATTACATATTTCGGCTCTCCCCATGCGTAAAAGAAAACACTTGCAAGCAAAAGAACCGTATTTTTAAGTACCTTTGGAACTGCAAAGTACAAAATCAAAACGCACGGCAGAAAATAGTACATAAACGGAATACTTGAAAAAAGCATTTTTCCGCCTCCTGTTTATTCGAAATTTACCAAAAAAGACGGATGCGACGAGGCATCCGTCTTTAATTTGAATTTTAAATTTAAATTACTCTGCTGAAAGGTCTGTCTTGCACATTACAAAGAATACTTTGTTGCCAACAGCTTCAACAACCATTTCTTCTGCCTGTGCACATACAAGCCATCTGAGGTTTGCGTTGTCCTTGAGAGTCTGAATGAATGCAGGAACATCTGCTTCATTTTCGATTTCAAATACATATCCTACAAAAGGAATCGCACCAATCATAGGGCAGAACATAACAGCTTCCTTAAAGCCCTTGATTTCTTCATTAAAGCCGGAAAGGTAGCCCTCTTCCATGGGCATAGTTCCGCCCATAAACTGAATTATGGGATTCTGGATAAGTCCGTCTGCAAGAGCCTGTGCGGATGTTTCACCATTTGCTATTCTGTCCTTGAAATCTTTAAGAAGAATGTTTCCTGCTGTTGTGCCGTCTGTATTTGTGTTGTCCTCAGGCTGAACATTAGGAGTGTCAACCTCAACTTCAGGTTCTACTTCAGGTTCAACCTCGGGTTCTACTTCGGGTTCAACCTCGGGAGTTACTTCGGGAGTTGTTTCAACTTCAGGAGTTGTCTCGGGATTTACCGCAGGAACATTTACCTCGGGTTCGGGTTTAACTTCAGGTGTTACCTCAACCTCAACATCGGGAGTCTGCTCCTCGTTGTTTTCAGCATTTTCTTCATTGTTTTCTTCGTTGTTTTCTTCATTGTTTTCAGCGTTTTCTTCGCCGTTCTGGTCCTCGCCGGGAACGCCTGCATCAATGATTTCGTCGTCATTTACATTTGTGTCTACATCGTCTTTTGCAGTGCAGGAAGCAAGCATTGTTAAAACCATTACTGCACAGAGGATAATTGAAAGAATCTTTTTCATAA
>JAZSLO010000194.1:0-7206 GCA_045535415.1 Eubacteriales bacterium | reverse complement strand
AAGCGACACAATTCCGCAACCTATGTCACAAAAAGCACCAAATGGTTCCATGTGTGTGACCTTCGCATCGATAATGTCACCGGGGGAAAGGAAGTTTATATAGTTTTCGTAGCACTCTTTCTGTGCATCTTTTCTTGAAAGAATGATTTTTGTATCGCCTCCTGTTTTGTCAATGCTTTTGACTTTGAAACAAACAGGCTTTCCAACTCTTGTAATAACTGCAATGTCCTTGATGGCTTCACCGCCCGGACAAAAAGCACATTCTTCTTTTGGGATAATGCCTCTGAGTTTTCCCATTTCGACAATGAGATTCTGATTTGCGTCGCATAAAGTTGCTCTGCCTTCAAGTGTAAGGCGCGAGGACTTTGCGTATTCGAGTCCCGAAAGGGTGTGCGTGTGTTCGATGTTTTCCGGGGTATCAAGAATATATCCCTCGGGCATAAATGTCTTTTCCATCAGGTTTTACCTCCATATTTTGCATAAATCTCAAGGCGAAAAACACCTTTTTATATTGACCATCTTTTGTGTGATGTTATATTTGTATTTCAAAAGTCTCTCGATTATTACACATAACTTTGCGTTTTTTGGCTGTGATTTTGGCTTTTGTTAAAGAGGTTTGTGCAAGATGTACAAAATAATTAAGAGAAAATTGTGTAAAGCGAAAAATATTAAAATTCAAAAAAATGCCGTTGATTGTACACTATTTTAGTGATATAATATGGTGTAATTATAAAAAGCTGTAAATATGTTTATTTTTTGACAAAACATTCGGCGAAACACTTTGGGAGGAAATCTTTCATGAAAAAAATACTGGCGATAATTCTGGCGGCTTTGTTTGTTGCGTGTGCATTTGCAGGATGTGCAAAAAAAGATGACGAAGACAAGGGCGCTATAATACAGGCATACCTTTCAGGCGTTCCTGTAAGCATTGACCCGTCTGCAACACAGGTGTCGGGCGAGGCGGTTCAGGTTATGGGACTTTTGTATGAAGGTCTTGTAAGCGTAAATGAAAACGGAAAGCTTGAAAAAGCTCTTGCAAAAGACTGGGAATATGAAGTTGACGAGCGTGACGGCTATTTGAAACTTCAGATAGAACTTGAAGATTCAAGATGGTCTGACGGTATCATTGTAGATGCTGACGACTTTGTATATGCGTGGTCAAGAATTCTTGCTCCCGAAAATGCAAACTCAAATGCGGCTCTTCTTTACCCCGTACTTAACGCAAAGAAAGTAAAAGAAGGTCTTGTTTCTATAAATGACCTTGGTATATATGCAATCAAAGACGACGTTCTTGAAATTACTTTTGAAAAGGAATTTACTGATGTTGAGTACTTTATTGAAAGACTTGCAAGCCCTGCGCTTGTTCCTTTGAGAGAAGATATTGTAACAAAGACAGAGACCTGGAGCGTTGCAGGCGAAAATTCCTACATAACAAATGGTCCTTTCAAGGTAAAGGCGTGGTCTGATTCTGAATTTTCCGTTGAAAGAAACATTTATTACAGATGTGTTTCCGATACAAATGCAAAGGAAGACAAGATTGTAAAGCCTTACAGATTTGTTACAAACTATAAGGAAGGCAAGAACCCCAACGCACAGTACAACACAAGATACGCAAACGAGGAAGTGTTCTATATAAACCTCAATGGTGCGACAGCAAAGACAATGAATACTGTAAAAGGTGCAAAGACAAACGAACTTCTTTCGACATACGGTCTTATGTTTAACACAAACAGCGAACTTCTCAAAGACGAAAGAGTAAGAAAAGCACTTTCACTTGCAATTGACAGAGAACAGATTTCAAAGCTCACTGCAACCGATACAAAGGCTGCAACAGGACTTATCCCCGACGGTATTAAGGAATCGGGCGCAAAGAAGGATTTCAGAAAAGTTGGCGGAGATGTAATCTCAACAAAGCCTAATGTTGAAGAGGCAAAGAAGCTTTTAAAAGAAGCAGGAGTTAAGGGCGGCGAGCTTGTAATCGAATGCAGCAATGCAAGAGATTTTGAGGAAACTGCGGCATACCTTATAGTTACTGCATGGAAGGAACTTGGCTTTACAGTTAAGGTTAACACACCCAAGACAAATTACCTTTATAATAAAGCAAACGGACTTTATCCCTTTGACCAGAACGGCGCTGATATTCTTATGATAGATATGCAGTCCATGACAACAGACGCATATTCAATGCTTATGAACTTCTCGACAAAGTTCGGCGGAAACAAGATTGACCTTACAACAGGTATGAGTCAAGATGATGTTGTATATGCGCCAAATTATGCAGGCTTTGAAAGTGCAGAATATGATGCAATTTGCGAGAGCATAATAAATGCAGCAAGCGCTAAAGAAAGAGCAAAAGCAATGCACGAGGCTGAAAGTTTCCTTATGGAAAAGATGCCCTTTGCACCTCTCTTCTTCAACTGCGACACATATGTTAGCCAGAAGCTTTCGGGTATCGAAAAGGATATTTTTGGCGGATATGATTTTGCGGGAGTAAAGCAGAAAGGTTATCATAAATATCTTCCCGAAGAAGACTGATTTGTAAAAATAAATTCAAAACAAAACTTCATACCGCTTTTTTTGCGGTATGAAGTTTATTTGTATAAAGATAAAAAAGGGTGATAGAGTGTCACAGGTTTTAAAAGACCACGATTTTAAATTTCAGAAAAAATACGGACAGAATTTTCTTCAGGATGTAAAAATTCCGAGAAGAATATCAATGGAATGTACGGATTTTGTGTTTGAATCTGAAGAAGAGCCAAAAGAAAAGGCAAAGAGTCTTATTCTTGAGATAGGTCCGGGAGCGGGGATTTTAACAAAGGAACTTGCAAAGAGATTTGAAAGAGTTGTTGCGGTTGAAATTGATGAGAGTCTGAAAGGCGTTCTTGAAGAAACACTGTCTGGATTCGAGAACGCAAGTGTTGTTTTCAATGACATAATGAATGTAAACCTTGATGAGTTTCTTTCAAAGTACAGGGGCGAGGGTGATGAAAAGATGCCCGTTTCTGTTTGTGCAAATCTTCCTTACTATATAACAACACCTATTATAATGAAGCTTCTTGAAGAATACGAGGATTTTTCGTATATCACTGTTATGGTGCAAAAAGAAGTCGCGCAAAGACTTTGCTCAACACCAAAGGACGCAGATTACGGCGCAATTACGGCACAGATAAATCTTTACGGTAAAGTTAAAAGACTCTTTACAGTTCCCTCGGGATGCTTTTTCCCAAGACCAAAAGTTGACAGCGCTGTTATAAGAATAGAACTTTTCAAAAATTCACCGTTTACCAGAGAGCAAAGACAGGGTGCGTCAAGACTTATAAAGGCGGCATTTGCTACAAGACGAAAAACTCTTGTAAATTCTCTGCAGCCACTTTTTCCCGATATGTCAAAGCAGGATATTGCAGATGTCATATTCAGGGCAATCGGAAAAGATGAAAATATACGAGGCGAAAAACTTACATGCGAGGATTTTGTACACTTGCACGAAGAATTTGAAAAAATAAAATAAGAGAAACCTCTCAGGAAAATTCCTGAGAGGTTTTTTTGTTAGTGTAAAAGTCCAAAGAGATTAAAGATTGATTTCTTTTGAGATTTTTCTTTGTTTTGCAGCTGATTTTCCTTGTCTTCAAGATAGGTTGCAACATTGCAAATCATTTCGGCTGCCATGCCTTTTGTAAGAGTTGCTTCGGGCTTCATTTGTAAATTTCCTGTGCCATTTAAAATTCCGCATTCAAAGAGTGAGCGCGTTGCACTTCCTGCCCAGTCAGGAATACCCTCCGCGTCCGTAAACACGACATTTTCCATTTGGCTGTCGGGAAGTGACAAAACTCTGTCTACAATAACTGCCGCCTCGGCTCTGGTTATGGGGCTTGTACTTTTGAATGAGGCGCCCTGGGGAGTGTGATATCCCGAAACAATGCCGTTGTCAAGGGCATACTGGGCATAACTTTTTATATTCTGCGGAATTTGTGTGTCATCCGCAAAAGAAGTTTTTTCGCAGAGAGGAATTTCGTCTTCGTATCCTGCCATAATAAGAGCGATTGCAAGAAAGTCACCTCTTGAAATGGCGCTATCGGGTTCGAAATTTACTTTGCCGTTTTGCTCTATGCCGTGCATAAGTCCCGTTGCCGACATTTTAACGGCAGAGTTGTGCGCCCAGTGTTTTTTCATATCGTCAAAGTATGCATCTGTTGCAGGTTTTACAACATTGATTTCAACCTTTTGCTGTGCTGACACATTACCAAACACATCTTTTGCTCTGTATACAAAACTGTCTTTTCCGATATATGCCTTGTCGGGTACATATTCAATTCTTCCCGACTTTTCATCCGAAATTCTGACATATCCGTTTTTGGGATACTTTACAATTTCAAATGTCATATCGTCGTTCTCGGGGTCTGCCGCAAGAAGAAATTTGAATGCCGAAATGTTCTTTTGCGTTTCGATAACCTGACTTCCTGTTTCGGGGGAAAGGTTTATGTGATCAAGTACATTTATGGTACAAACCGCCCGTCTGTCTTGCTGCCTTGCATCGACAAATGAGAATTGTGCACTTCCGGGCATATCCGAGATGCTTTCAAAATAAAGGCTGTCAAAGTCTTGTCTTGAAATCGTCTGATTTAAGAGCACCTTTGTGCCGTCAAGGTAAAGATGACCGTGGGTTTCGTCGGGTAGACTTGTTATTGTAATGAACTGTGTGTTTTGTGAAAGAGCCGAGTCAAAATCCTCGCTTGAGAAGTTTACACAGTTTTTGACAAGTCCGCATTTTTTGATTTCAACGCTTTCCCCGATAATATCAAGTGACGGCGAAATATTCAAGGTTGTTGCCGCGCACACGGTAATTAAACATAAAACAAAAGCGCTTGCAAAACATATTATTCTTTGTCTTTTTTTCATATAATCATTCCTTCCTCAAAATTTATTCAAGGATATTTTTTGCAAGATTTAAGGCTTTTATTCTGAAAGAGAACAAAAAAATAAAGCCTGACAACTGTCAGGCTTTATTTTTTGACTGTTAAGTTTCAATTCGGCCGTCTTTAATTACAAAATGCTTTGTGCAAATGTCAAGAGCCGCCTTTTTGTGAGTTACAATAAGACAGGTTTTGTCTGTAAGGCTCTTTATGTTTGACAGAACCTTTGCCTCAGTATTCTCGTCAAGAGCGCTTGTTGCCTCGTCAAGAAGAAGGATTGGCGCATCAGACAGAATAGCCCTTGCAAGTGCAAGTCTTTGAATCTGCCCTTCAGAAAGCCCAAGACCGCCCTCTCCGATGTGTGTGTCAAGTCCGTCTTTTGTCTGTTCAAGGAAAGTGTCTGCACACGCGATTTTGAGCGCATTGTTTATTTTTTCGTCATCACACTCGTCGCAAAGGAACAAAAGATTTTCTCTTATTGTTCCCGAGAACAGAAGATTTCCTTGAGGAACATAAGCAAATAAACTTCTTGTATCGGGACTTACACTTATCTTTTTATCCTTGAAGGTGAGAACTATATCACCCTCAATTTGAGGATATATATTCAAAAGAAGCTTGAAAAGTGTGCTTTTTCCTATACCCGACTGTCCCATTATCGAAACAAAGTCGCCTTTGTTTATAGTTGCACTTGCATTTTCAAGTACCTTTTCACTCTCATCGTAGCCAAAATCTACATTGTTTATATCAATACTGCAAAAATCTTTGTAACTCTCTTTTTGAAGCTTTTCGCCGCCCTGATTTTTGTTTTCGTCTTGGAGATTTTCAATTTCCATAAGTCTTTCGGCACTTGACAGAGCCGCATAGTATCTTGGCATAATTCCCGACATACTTACAAACGGCATCTGAACCTGTCCAACAAGCGAGGTCACCGCCGTTAATGTACCAAATGACATTTTGTTATCAAGTAATCTGAAAGCACAGAAAACAAGTGCGAATATGTAACCAAATCTCATTATAGAATGATTTGCTCCTGAAGAGAGTGCCGAGAAAGATGCTTTTTTCATTCTCGTCTTGTAATGGTCATTGACAAGAGCGTCCGACTTTTCCACACATTTTTCCTCTGATGCAAAAGATTTTACAACAAGAAGATTTTCAATTGTTTCCTGCCAGAAAGAGCGCATTTTTCCATCTTTTTGCTGCATCTGACTGTGCAGAGTTTTTATTATTCCGCGAAGCGTATGGCTTATAAGGAAAACAACACCGCCACCAAGCGCAAAGATAAGCGCAAACTGCCATTGAAGAACAACAAGTATCGAAAAAGCGCAGACAAGTCTTATTGTAACGGAAGCAATGCTTGAGGGAATAGTCGTTATTGCATCTGTTATAACGCCCACATCACCTGTCAGTCTGTTGACAAGGTCGCCCGAGTGATACGCACGAATTTGCGGGTATTTTTTTGTCAGCTGCGCTTTGAAAGTGCGTCTTCTGAAAGTTATATCAAGTTTTGCCCTGCATTTTTCGGTATAGTATCTCAAAGCAATATTCGATATTATCTGAACAAGTGAGATAACGCCATAGCATACGCAAAATGCAATAAGCTTTGACAAGACTTTGTTTTGCGCGCTGTCAACAACATCTTTTGAGATAAGCGCAAGAATGCTTCCGAAGGATGCCGAGATGCCGTTTAATATAATAAGAAAAATGACAGAGGCTCTGTGAGGCTTTGCAACGCAGTATATCCATTTCAAAGTCTTTGAGTCAGTTGTTTTTTTATTCTTTTTCATTTGTGTTTTGCTCATCTTTTACTTGCTTTTTGAACAGAGCCTTTACTTTGCTTATAATATCGGGTGCTTTGTCAAGCGCCATGTCAATGCCGTTCACTGCACCCATAATGTTAAGTGCATCGTAACCTGTATTTTCGCCGACATTCAAAAGCTTTGTGTCGCCTGTCTTGTCGATTACAAGAAATGCAACAGGAGTAACTGTAAGTCCTGTTCCGCCGCCTGCATTCTGATTCTGTGTTTTGCCAAATCCCGTTCCTATACCAAGTCCTATTGAAACCTTTGACACGGGAAGAATTGTAACATTGTCGCCGACATTTATGGGATCGCCTATAACTGTCTGTGTATCTGCACTTGTGCGAATGTTTTCAAGCGCCTGTTTTACTATGTCTGCAATGTTTTTGTTTTCCATATTAAACATCCTTTCGAGAGTTGTTTTTAAGTCGGATCGTAGCCATGTCGTTCTGTGAGCCAAGGAGTTGAATACAAATTTTGTCTTCCTAAGACCGCTTGGG
>JAZSLO010000224.1:0-24711 GCA_045535415.1 Eubacteriales bacterium | reverse complement strand
TAGTTAATTATCTTATTTTTCATTTTGTCACCTTTCACACACTCATTATCCCCTGTTATTAAAAATATACATCGCCACGGGTACTATTATCGCAACGGCTATTACAAGCCAGAATGAAAAAACCATGGTTTTACTCCTTTGAGATTTTTTAATTTTTATTTAGTTAGTTCATTATACTACAAAAAGACAAAAAAGACAATCATTTTATGACTGTCTTTTTTGGTTATTTACTTAATTATAAAACCAAAATGTATATCCTTTTCGCAAAGCTTATACTTCTGCGCAAGTTCAGGGCCGCACGACCACGAGCCGATACCTGAATTTTTATAGTCAATTCTGATATTTGTTGCCTTATCCTTCACCAGTTCGAAGTTATGCTTTGCATTCATAAGGATATGTGAATTATAATGCGACACATTTATTTCCATATCCGTCTTTGCCTCAAAGCAAAGTCCGCCCTTCATTTGGAGCACCTTTGTCTTATAATGGTTTCCGTGCTCCTGCGGTTTTACATAGTTTACATATTCTTTATCAGCACTGCTTTCGTGCCAGTCAACGAATGACGCGCCATTCATATCGCAATAGCTTTCATAGGGTCCCATTCCAAAATACCTGAAATTTGACTTTTTATAATTTGTCTTTATTTCAAAGCCGAGTCTCTGAAGCCAATAGCAATTTTCTTTGATTTTTCCGGAAAGTTCTACATCAATATGTCCCTTTTCATTAACACTATACTTAACGGTGAATCTGAAATAAGGTGTTCTTGAAACACCTGCAAGACTTCCGGTTACTATTATTGTCTTTCCGTCAAATTTTACATCATACACCTTATCAAATTGTCTGTCAAGGTTTTCGCCCTCCCAGACATTCGCCCACACCCATTTATTCTTAACATATCTTTCATTATCAATGGGTGCTCTTACTGATGTTATTCTAATTGGCGACACAAGTTGCTCTTTTCCGTCTTTCACAAGGCTTACAAATGTTCCTTTATGCTTTGAGAAGGTATACTTGAATTTTTCGCCCGTGAACACAATAAAATTATCATCTTCGCTATAATCTGCAAGCTTTGCGTTTTGTTCCTGCTTTATTTTCTTTACAGAAAGTTCTAATTGCTTTGCGGCAACCTCATATCCGTATTTATCAACAAGTGTGCAACGCACAAATGCCCCGAGTGTACATTCTTTGGGAAGTTTTATCTTGATTTTGGCTGTATTCTTTGGCTCAAGGTCAAGATTATGTATCTGCTCCTCTATAAGCTTTCCATCTACCTTTGTCTGACATACAAATGTGTATTCGTTAAGGTTTGTAAAATCAAATCTGTTGAGAACCTGTATTTCGTCACCGCAAAGCTGAATGTCCATATTCTGATATGCCGCCTTTACTTCAAGAGAGCCGGCTTTCAAAGTTCTGTCATAGAACACCATACCGTCAACACAAAAGTTTCCGTCATTTGTCATTTCGCCCTCAAAGTCGCCGCCGTATTTCGCTTTGCCCTTATCAAGCACCACATGGTCTGCCCATTCCCAAACACATCCGCCGATAAGCTTTTTATACTTATATATGACATCCCAGTAATCTCTCACATCTCCGGGACCGTTTCCCATTGCATGTGAATATTCGCAGAGAAAGTAAGGCTGCGGGAAGGAATCATCCTTTCCTATTTCCTCAACTGCCACGGGGTTTATATACATTCTTGAGTATATATCTGTTCTGCCCGAATAATCTTTTTTCGCCTCAGGGTGTGCAAGTTTGGATTTTGACGCATCCTCTGCATGAACAAGTCTCTTTTTATCGTGCTTTCTCAAGAATTTTATCATTTCATAATGATTTTCACCGTGTCCGCTTTCATTACCCGTCGACCAGGAGAAAATACAAGTATGGTTTTTATCTCTGCCATACGCCCTTTCCATTCTCTCAACATACGACTCTTTCCAGTCGGGTCTTTGGCAAGTCCACATATCAGGGTTCTTCTGGTAATCCCAGCCAACACCCCCTGCCTCGCGGGATGTAGTTCCGTGTATTTCAAGGTCAGTTTCAAGCATAACATAAAATCCGAATTCATCGCAAAGTTCAAGGAATTTCGGGTGCGGCGGATAATGAGAGGTTCTTATTGTATTTATATTGAGTTTTTTCATGAGAATAAGGTCCTGCTTATACTCATCATATGTTTGTGTCCAGCCGTTTTGTGCATTGGTATCGTGATGATTTACGCCTTTGAGTTTAACCTCGACACCGTTTACGAGAAATTCCTTTTCTTTGCCTATCTCGTACTTTACAAAGCCGATTTTCTGTCTTATTATTTCACTCTTATATTCAAACACAACCTCATAAAGATACGGTTTTTCTGCGTTCCAGAGTATTGGATTTTTTACTTCAAAATCCACCTTTTCTTTTGCACTCTTTTTGCCCAAAAGCTTATTGTCTCTGTCAAAAAGGCAAACCCTTGCCTCACCGTCAAAACGCACATTTATAACATTTTCATTTGTTGTAATATCAATATCAACTATATGCCCAACAGGTCTTGACAAAACATATACATCCCTGAAAATGCCGTTGAATCTAAAAAAGTCTTGGTCTTCAAGATAGCTTCCCGAGCACCATTTTCTGACCTTTGCCAGAACAGTATTTGTACCTTTTTTTACAAACTCTGTAATATCAAATTCCGCCTGAAGATGAGAGCCTTGAGAGTATCCGACATATTTGTCATTTACATAAAGTTCAAGGCAGCTTGAAACACCCTCGAAAACAATATATGTATTCTTTTCCGTATCCTTTATTTCAAACTCTCTTTTATAAATGCCCATCGGGTTATCACGCGGAACATACGGCGGGTCATAAGGATAAGGATATGCCATATTGGCATAATTTGGGTTATCGTAACCGCACATCTGCCAGCACGATGGGACATTTATCTTGTCCCACGGCTTTTGTATATACCCCTCTTCATAATCGCAATCAAAAAATTTAAAATCCCACTCACCGTTAAGGTCGACAAATGAATTTTCGGGTATATAATACGCCCTTTGTTTTAGTCTGTTCTCGGATATTTTTGTTAAATCTTCGTATCTTCTCATGACTTTCCCCCGTCATTGACATTGTTTCAGTTCATATTATAATTATATTACATTTTGACAATATTTTCAATACAATTTATATTTTGTGCCGACACCGCAGAATAATAAAAATCAAAAGGCCCTCGCAAAATTGCGAAAGCCTTTTGATTTTTTTACTTATTAAATATATCCTTCTGATTTATAACCGAAATTCCTGCCTCTAAAAGAACATCGTTTGCCTTATGATAATCGTCAACTCTGAATATCATATACGCCTTATCCTTTATATGCGACATAAACGCATATGTATATTCAACAACAATGTCAGCATCAGACAACACATTTAAAATCTGTGCCATACTTCCCGGCTCATCCGAAAGCTCAACTGCAAGAACCTTTGTTGCAGTAACTGTATAACCTTCTTCTCTGAGAAGTTCTCTTGCCCTGTCAGGATCATCTGTTATAATTCTCAGAATTCCGAAATCCTGTGTGTCGGCAATTGACAAAGCACGAAGATTAATATTGCTCTTTGCTATAAAGTTTGTAACCTCTGCAAGTGAACCTTTTTTATTTTCAATAAAAACCGAAATCTGCTTTACGCTCATTTTCTGCCCTTCTTTCTTAAAACTAAAATCAGTACAGTTTTCTCTTATCTACAACTCGAACGGCCTTGCCTTCGCTTCTCTGTATGCTCTTTGGCGGAACAAGATGCATCTTGGGATTTATTCCGAGCATTGTCTTCATGGCAAGTGCAAGTTTCTTTTCTTTTTCTGCAATTTCCTTTACTGTATCCGAGAAGTTTTCGGATGAAAGTTCAACATATACATCAAGTGTATCTGTGTTATTTTCTCTGTCAACTTCAATTCTGTAATTGGGAGTGTATCCCTGTTCGAGAAGAACTGTTTCAATCTGTGACGGGAATACATTAACTCCTCTTATGATAAGCATATCGTCGCTTCTGCCCATTGGCTTTGTCATCTTGATAAAGGTTCTTCCGCAAGAGCACTTTTCTCTTGTGAGAACACATATATCTCTTGTTCTGTAACGAAGAAGCGGGAATGCTTCCTTATCAACGCTAGTGAGAACAAGCTCTCCCTTTGAGCCCTCTGGTAAAACTTCGCCAGTATCGGGGTCGATTATTTCTGCAATATAATGGTCTTCATTTATATGCATTCCTGTCTGCGCCTCACATTCAAACGAAACACCGGGGCCACCGAGCTCTGTAAGTCCATATATATCATATGCCTTAATTCCAAGAGCGTTTTCAATATCACGGCGCATCTCCTGTGTCCATGCTTCCGCACCAAAGATACCTGCCTTTAAGGAAATATCATCTTTTGTGTATCCCATTTCCTTGAGAGTTTCACCTATATATGCCGCATACGAGGGTGTACAACATAAAATGGTTGACTGAAGGTCAATCATAAACTGAATCTGTCTTTCGGTATTGCCTGAGGACATTGGAAGTGTAAGGCATCCAACCTTATGCGAGCCTCCGTGAAGTCCTGCACCGCCTGTGAAAAGACCGTAGCCGTATGCTACCTGACACACATCTTCTTTTGTTCCGCCGACAGCAACAATGGCTCTTGCACAGCAGTCTTCCCAGATATCAACATCGTGCTGTGTATAGAATGCAACAACTCTTTTGCCCGTTGTTCCGCTTGTTGAATGAATTCGAACACATTCCGACATAGGTCTTGCCGCAAGTCCGTAAGGGTATGCCTCTCGCAAATCCGCCTTTGTTATAAAGGGAAGTTTTTTCAAATCGTCAACCGATTTTATATCCTCTGGGCTCACTCCCTTTTTATCCATCATATCACGGTAATATTTAACATTATCGTAAACATTCTTTACCTGTTTTACAAGGCGCTCCGACTGAAGTTCCTTTATTTTTTCAACAGGCATTGTTTCCAAATCTTTTTGATAATAATTTGGCATTATCCAAACCTTCTTTACAATTTTTTCTTTAATTTTATCACTCTAAAGCGCAAAAGTCAATAAAATCCACAAAAAAATAGGCAAAAGAACAACTCTTTTGCCGATTTTAAAAATTAAGTTTTTTTATATAAATACTCCCCATACAAATGAGAGCACAAGAGATGCAATAACAGGGATTATACAGGATGTTACGCATATATCAAGATAAGATTCCTTATGTGTACAGTTGGAAACTGCCAGAAGTGTAAGTACTGCACCATTATGAGGCAAAGTATCAAGTCCGCCCGAGGCTATTGATGCAATTCTGTGGAGATACTCCGGGTTAAGTCCAATTTCCATTGCCTTCTCAAGATACTGCGGAGCAAGTGCTTCAAGTGCAATTGACATTCCGCCAGAGGCAGAGCCTGTCGCTCCTGCAAGAACATTTACTGCAACCGCTTCTGAAAACAGGATTGATCCGGGCATATTCAGCATTGCATTTTTGAGAAGTAAAAATCCCGGAACTATCTTTACAACAGAGCCAAAGCCTACCGCACACGCAGTATTCATTATTGCGGGCATTGAGCCGTTTGCACCGTCATTTATTGCAGGTAAAAATGTCTTAAATTGCTTTATATTCATAAGGCAGGTAACTAAAATTCCGCAAAGAAGTGCCACCACTATTGCCTGCTCCGATGTCCACTTTTCAATTCCTGCCTTTTCGAGAATATTTGGAAGGAAATTGAGGACAAATACAACAACTACAAGCGGTAAAAGTCCACTCAGCCAGTGCCATTTCGGAAGATTTTCCTCAGACATACTGTTATCAACATATTTTTCATCTTCTACAAAATGCAGTCCCTTTTTTCTTGCATTTCTGCAGCGCATTTCAAGATATATGTATCCCGGAATACCTATAAGCAGTGCCGCAACAATACTCAAAAGAGGAGCTGCTGCTGCCGTTGTGCCGTAATATCTGGTGGGAATCATATTCTGAATCTGCGGAGTTCCGGGGATTGCAGTCATTGTAATACCAAAAGCTCCAAATGCGATAGCACCCGGAAGAAGTGTTCTTGGAAGGTCTGCCGCCTTATATATTGCATAACCCATAGGGTAAATTACAAATACAACAACAAAAAGTGAAATTCCGCCATAGGTCATCAAAAGACACGGCAAAACCACTGCCGCAACTGCAAATCTCGGTCCTATAATCGACACGAGTTTATTTGCAAGCGAGCGAGCCGAGCCCGTCATATGCATAAGTTTTCCGTAAACTGCGCCAAGGAAAAATGCAGGGAACCATGAAATTATATAGTCTGCCGCACCCTTCATATAGTCGCCCATATATGCCGAAAGGATGTTAACGCCACCCATCAGTGCCACAACCGCCGCACATACTGGAGCTACCCATATAATTGAATGTCCTTTGAAAGCAAGATATACAAGCAATACAAGACCAATTACAATTCCCGCAAGAGAAATAGCTGATGTCATAGTTTTATCTCCTGAAAATATTTTTTTACATTATAGACAAAATTTGACAAATTGTCAAGCAAGTGTACTTTACAATGCGTATATAATTTTTATGTTTTTCCACACCTATTCATAATTTACCTGTAATTAACAATTGAAAACTGACATCGGAGTATAATGGGAAAGTAAATTAATATATTATTTCTGTCCGTGGCACAGCTGGATAGCGCATCAGACTCCGACTCTGAAGGTCGAGGGTTCGAATCCCTCCGGGCAGGCCACAGTAAGAGGTGCATCTGTGTGATGCACCTCTTACTTTAATTTTATTCACTATATTTCTGTTCCGCCCCATTCGATAACAGTAAATCCCTCTCGTTCGGGTGCGGTGAGTTCTTGCTTTTCAATTTCCACATACTTATCCAACGATTTATATGTCATAAATACACGGATAAGGGTGTCGGGTTTTGGGGTTACCTCAAAGCGTGCAGCATTTGTATACGCTTCCGTCTGGAACGAAATTACATTATACTTATTTTCCTGCATCAAAGGCAGCCAATACACTATAAATTCATTTGCCTCTGTGCGATTGAGTCCGAGCTTTGATAGTGACTCTTCAAGAAATACAGCCGTATCTTCTCCCGCAACGCAAAAGCCCTTTGTCATATCCCACTCGGCTCTTGTTTCGCCCTCCCAATACAGATAATTATAAGTTTGTTCCTTATCGTCTTTTAAAGTTCCGTCGGGATATGCGGTAACTTCCCAGCCACAGTCATATTTTGGGTATGTGCAGGTAAGAGGTCCGTCTAAGTTAAGTTTTACACTAACTTTTGTTTCTTCTTCGGGATAAAGATATATAACAGGTTTATATGCTACAAAGGGGTCGGGTTCCCAATCGCTCGGCTTAATTGTCAGAAAATCTGCTTCTATGCGGTGATTTTCTCTGTCATAATAGGTGTTTTCATAAGTACAGATAACCTGATCGCCAACGCACCAGTCGCTTGACAGTTTTCCGTTAAGTTTTATTTGATACGGCATTGGAATAACTGTGTTTGCAAAGAAGCAATTTGAGTAAATTTCGGTTATTATAATATCTCCAAAAACATTATTATCATACTTTTGTGCCGTTGTCTTATCAAGCCATTCGTCTGTGTATTCAACGTGACTGAGGTAGTGCGACTTTTTCCAGTCAAAAACTCTTATCTGTGGTGAAGAAGTCCACGGAACATTTCCACGGTATTTTATTTCGACTGTATCACCAACCTTGGCATCAATATCAGGAAGCTCATCAGCAAAGAATTTTATGTCAAGACTGTCACGCTCTTCCACCTCACCTGAAACGGGCTTAACGTATACCCAAGAATCATTTATGTTTGTAATAACAGCACGAAATTCATGTTCAACGTTTTTAGATTCTTCAAGCCACAAGAGGTCAATGCCTTGCCAACGGTCCTCGCCAAAATATACTCTTGTATTTTCATACAAACCGTCATCGGTTATTTTATTCCAGTCTACAATTTTATAGGTGAGAGCAACATACTCCCTTGTTCCGCCGTCTTTATAAATGCCTCTTGGAATTGGTACAAACAAAACTGCAAGAATGACAAATAAAATCGCAACTGTAATAAATATTTTCTTTTTCATAAGTTTATACCTCACTCGATTATCTCAATTATATTTCCGTGAGCATCAATTACAAATGTATCATCATCGCTTGTATTCTTTCCTGAGAGAGTAATATGCCACACGGCCTTATTGGAGTCATATTTAACCTCGTGATCTTCGTCAGCCGAATCGGCTTTGTCTTTTGCAATCTGAACAGCCTCCTTTTCGGAAATGTAGCCATCTGAGACCTTGAGCGTTGCAAGTATCTGCATTGCTTCATCTCCGTATTCGTTCCACCAATGTTTGCCGCCATCGTTGAGAATGGCGTAATCGCCCAAGGTATCACGGATGGAAATGAAATTCCACACCTTGTCGTTGTCATATGTTCCCATCCACGCATCGTACTTGCCAAGCTTTATTTCTTCTTGTTTGAGTCCCGTTCCGCAAACTCCGAAGAAGTCAAAATAAGCTATACGAAGTTTATTATCTTTCTGACCTGCGGGATAGATATTGATGGAAAATTCATTTGTATTAGACTCGTCAACTATATCGTACTCCCAGCCTTCTTTGAGGGTAAGGGCAATATTTGCATAGCCTTTTTCGTAATATACTTGGGTAATCTTTTCGGTTGCATCTCTGCCGTCAAGGAAAACTGTGACGCTCTCTTCGTTCGCCACATCAACGCCCGCTTCTGGCTCTATAAGTATATGCCACTCTGCCATATCACAAGTGCCGACCTCGGGGACAATAGTGTCAATTTCAACAACCAACTTTCCTGCATCAACGCCCACACGTTTTACTTCGTGTCTAATTGATCCGCTTCCTTCCTCAAGAAGTACCATCAAAAGAATTTGATCTTCAAAGTATTCTTCATCGTACTTGTCGCAAGCATCAAGAAATCCGGTTGTTGAATCCGAGTAAATAGTTCCGCTTCTTCTTTCAAGACTGTATTTATCCTTGTTTGCTTCGTAGTAAGCGTTCAATTCATCCACTGAGCGAATAATTTTGACAATGGGGTAATGCACATCCTCGTGATATCCGTCTGTGCGGATATATTGAGCAGAGAAATCACATTCGTCAAAATTAACATCACTACCTGTAAGTCCGCTATCAGAATATACCTTTACAGGATTGTCTCCATTGTTGTCTGCATCTTTCCAATTGCATGAAGAAAGTGTCAGTATACACATTATTGCCACAAAAAGCACAAATTGTTTTTTCATAATTGCATTCACCCAGCCTTTCTAAAAAGCATACATCATTTCTTTGTTAAATTAGACGCAAAAGGTGATGGTTTGTTCCTTTTATTACCAATCCTTCTTTATTAAGAAGTCAATATTTTTTATATAAAAAATCTCCGCAATCAACCATAAAAGTGACTGCGGAAATTTTATATTTTCCAAAATATGCAAAATATCTTTTATCAAAAGCTCATACTTGCGATTTTATTTGAGTTGAAATTTTCAACCTCAACACCCAAAAGTAACGGATATTCCCCTGATTCATCAAAGTGGAAAGTCACCTTTTTAACCTTTGTTATTTTTGCAAAATCACTGTAATATACGACACTTACTTCTCTTGAGCCGTCATTCGCCTCATCCTCCAAAACATCATACATAACGGAAAGTCCGCCGTGACCATATGAACAGCCAAGTATTTGTTCGTCAAAATTCGAGTACAGAAATTCATCCTTTAAATTAAGTGACAGTTCATATTCTCTTGCCTGCGCCCAGAGAGGAATGTCTTTTGTTGAAATACCCTTGTTTTGTTCAAAGGTTTTGCCTAAAAAACCATTTATTTGATTTAAAGAATACGGCGGATAATTTTCCGTAAAATCTGCCATAAGATGCGTTACAAAATGCACATCCTCTGAAAAGTCAAAGCCTTCGGCATCGTTTCTGCCCTCTTGCAAAGAACGAAAAGCATAGCTTTCTGAAAACATATCTACAAATCTCAGCGTCATATCAAGCTTATC
Organism: Eubacteriales bacterium; assembly: GCA_045535415.1. Taxonomy (GTDB): domain Bacteria; phylum Bacillota; class Clostridia; order Oscillospirales; family CAG-382; genus UMGS1387. The sequence continues at coordinate 14,688 of JAZSLO010000224.1, read as the reverse complement.
TTTGCTATACATATTTTCCTGTGCCTTTTCAAACGGCACAAAGGCACCTACAGGATAACCAAAGCCCGAATACTCACCAATCTGTAAATAGAAAAGTTTTTCTCCCTGCCCTTTGTCAAACAAGTCATTATTTGTGTTTGAAGAATATTTCAAATTAACTGCATAGTGACTTGCCCAGTCAATATAATATCCAAGTTCAACATTTATATTTTCTTTTTGAATTTCAAACGGCAAAATTACATATTCAATTATTTGCGTATCACTCAAAAAGTCAAAATACCGGCTTTCGCCACCGCAAAACTGACTTAAAGCATTTATATCTTTATCCTTTATTGCGAGAACAAAAGAGTTTGCAGTTTCATCGTTTTGCGTTTCGGAAAATTTCAAAGTACCCGAAATTTTCTGAATTTCAGAAAGTGCGTCTGTTTTTGGAAGAATATCGTCATTTTCATTATTTTGCTCGGGCAGTTTTTGGACATTTTCATCATTTTGGGTGATATTTTCAATATCCTGTATTTTATCGCCCGTTATTTCCTGTCCGGTTTTTGTGCAGGACATAAAGCATAAGGAGAATATCAAAACTGAAATTAAAAATACTTTTTTCATATAACCACCAATTCCTTTTTAAAGCACTTTAAGTGTATATTTTTTACCGTCTTTGTTTTTTGCGTCTTTATTCAAGACAAAATTTTCATAAATGCCCTCGGTGACAAGAATTTCTCCCTCATCCGTTACCACAACTGCCTCAAAATCATACATTTTCTGATTATAAAATTCTTTGGCATTAGTCTTTCCCATAACAAAAAGTGCAGTTGAGAGTGCATCTGCCAAAAGACCGTTCTTACTTATAACGGCACAGCTTGAAAGTCCAGATTCCGACGGATACCCCGTTTTTGTATCAAAAATATGGTGATAAATTTTGCCGTTTTCTTCAAAAAATCTTTCGTAACTTCCCGAAGTTGCAAGGGTTGTGTCGGTAATGTTTACATAGCCGATAATATCATCGCCATGTGGGTTTTTAATGCCGACATTCCAGCCTGTTTTTCCAGCCTTTTTATTATTTTCCGAGTTTCCGATTACCGCAATATTCCCGCCGAAACTTATATATGCGTCATTTATTCCCTCGCTCTTTATTTTCTCGATACACTTTTCTGCCGCATACCCTTTGACACTTGCTCCAAGGTCGATTTGGGTATTCTCGTTCTTAAGTTTCACTAAATTTTGCGAAATTTCGACATTTTCATATCCCACACCAGAAAGCGCAATTTTTATATCCTCATCTTTTGGAACTTTTGGATTCTTGCCCGTTACATCCCAGAGGTTTGAAAGTGCGCCTGCTGACAAATCAAATGAACCGTGTGTGTTCTTTGAAATTTCAACACACTCACTCAAAACTTGCAAAACTTCGTCTGACACAGTTAATTCTCTGTTTTCATTAAGTTTATAAATCTCGCTTTGAGGAAGCGTTTTTGAGAAGATTTCTTCGATATCCTTAACATAAGTTTCAATAAAATCAAAACTTTTATCTGTCTGCGCCACAAGGCTTACATATGTGTCCATTGCGAAAAAATCATATTGTTTGAAATTCTCTTTCTTTTCGCAGGAGCACAAAAAGACAAGGCTAAGAGCAAATATTAGTGAAAGTTTTTTTATTACATTCATATTTTTCACCTTAAAATATCGGTATTATCCCGATTTTTGAAAACCTTTGAAAGTTTCGGAAACAAAAAATTTAAAAGAATTCCCGAAATTATTCCCATGACAAGACTTGCAAGTGCGAAGATGGGAAAATATGTAAATAAAAGCTGCTTTGTATTCATTAAAATGACGCACATCACCGTCTGCCCAAGGCTATGGAAAAATGCACTTACAGTGCAAAGTCCGACAAATGACATACTCTTTCCCACTGCTTTTTTTATTACCATTGCAGACAGTATTGACAAAACTCCCCCAAAAACCGAAAGCGCAAAGGAAAACACATTTCCAAATGCCAAAAGTGTCAAAAGCGGTCTTAATATGCTTATTGCAAGAGCATAAAAGTTTCCGAGCAAAAACAGTGCCGATATTGAAACTATATTGGAAAGTCCCAGTTTTACGCCCGGAAGTGCCGACAGAAAAATTTCTGTCGGTATCATATTTTCAAGCACGGAAACTGCAAAGGAAAGAGCTAAAAACAATGCTGCAAAAATGCTTTTTCTGAATTTATCCGACATTGACATCAGCATTCCCTCCGTTATTTTGTGCCTTTTTTTCAATTACAATCCTATTTGGAACGCAAACAATCTGCGAAGAATTTACGCTTGTCACAGGTTTCATTTTTGTGCAGTATTTATCGGGGCAGTCAGTCTTTGAAACAAAGGCTTTTCCGTCTTTGACACTAACTTCAAAGCCGTCTGTGATTTTAAATTCCCCGTTGTTTTTTAAATCCACTTCCACAACAACTTTTCCGTCTTGTTTTATCTGCACCATAGTGCTTTCCTTATTTTTTATATTGTTTCCGAAAACAAGTATCGCCACGCACACAGCACACAAAATCAAAAAAGCAACTGTGTCACCTACATAAAGCTTTATTTTATTTTTCATAAGGCAACATAAGGGTTATATTCCCTCTCGTGCAAAACGCTGGTGTATTCCCCGTGTCCCGAATAAATCTTATATTCTTCAGGCAACTTTATTATTTTTTTGAGCGACTGTCTCATATCGCTTGCGTTTCCGCCCTCAAAATCAACTCTTCCGCAGCTTTCAAGGAAAATTGTATCGCCCGAGAACACAGTTTTTTCGTCTTTTGCCACAACACACATACTTCCGGGTGTATGCCCGGGCGAGTGCATAATTTCAAGATTTATTTTTCCTACAGTTATTTTTTCACTATCACGCACAGGTGTAATTTCACCCTCAAACACAAAGGGGTTATAAAAGAGATTTGATGAAAGATTTTTCTCTGTATCTCTCATTGCACTCTCATCTTTTTCATGAACATACACTTTTACATCTTTTCCGTCTTTTTTCGCCAAATCCAAAAGGTCAGTCAGTGCAAAAATATGGTCAAAATGAGCGTGCGTTACAAAAACCGCCTTGAGATTCAGACCGCTTTTCTTTATATACTCATAAATCACATCAGCCCTGTCGGGAGCATCCACTACAAAGCAATTTTTATCCTCATCGCTTACAATATAGCAATTCGCACCGCACACGCCAAGCGAAATAGTCTTTATATCCATACTTTTTCCCCTCTTATAACAAAAAGGGTAGCCTTTGGCTACCCTTTAAATTTTTCGGAAAGCCGTTAAAGTTTTCGGGTTATCCGAGTTTTTTAATCATCTGCTCAACATTTTCGAGCATTTCTGTGTATTTTGCAAGTTTTTCCTTTTCAGCATCAACTACCGCCTTTGGTGCTTTATCAACAAAGGAAGCGTTGGAAAGCTTTTTATTTACTCTATCAATTTCAGAAAGTGCAGTCTGTCTTTCTTTCTCGAGTCTTTCTCTTTCCTTTTCCATATCAACCATATCGGAAAGAGGAATGAAAATTTTCGCACCGTCACAAACAACACTTACCGCATCATCACCCTCGTACTCTTTTACAAGTACCATTTCAGATGCACTTGCAAGTCTTTCAAAGAACTTACCTGTGCTCTCATTGAAGGATTCTTCATATTCAGAAACCACAAAGAGTTTAGCCTTTCTTGATGGCGGAACATTCATCTGTGTTCTTGTATTTCTAACGGCTCTTATTGCATCGATTACTCTATCCATACTTCTGCATTCATTTGCAAAATCAAGACCTTCATCAAATACAGGCCACTGCGAAACTATAAGCATATCTTCGGAAATGCCGAGATTTTCCCAGATTTCTTCTGAAATAAAGGGCATAAAGGGGTGCATCATCTTTAAAATTCCGCAAAGAACATACAAAAGTACACTCTGTGCATCCTTATTCGACTGTGTTCCCTTTTCAAAGAGTCTTGGTTTTACAACTTCGATATACCAGTCGCAGAAAACATCCCAGATAAATTCGTGAAGTTTTGATGCGGCAATACCGAGTTCAAACTTTTCAAGGTTCTGTGTAATTTCCTTAACTGCAGTATTGAAGTGTGACAAAATCCACTTATCTTCTATTGCAAGATTCTTCGGAATTTCAGGCTTTGTATCATCGTCAAGGTTAAGAAGAACAAATCTTGATGCGTTCCATATCTTATTTGCAAAGTTTCTTGAGTTATCCATCTTTGTATAGGAGAATCTCATATCGTTTCCGGGAGCATTTCCTGTAACAAGTGTGAATCTCAAAGCATCTGCGCCGTATGTGTCAATAACTTCGAGCGGGTCAATACCATTACCAAGGGATTTTGACATCTTTCTTCCCTGCTCATCGCGGACAAGTCCGTGAATAAGAACATTTTCAAAAGGTGCTTTGCCGGTATGTTCAAGTCCCGAGAATATCATTCTTGATACCCAGAATGTGATAATATCATATCCTGTAACAAGTGTTGATGTGGGATAATATCTCTTCAAATCCTGCGTTTCTTCGGGCCAGCCAAGTGTTGAGAAAGGCCAGAGAGCTGACGAGAACCATGTATCAAGAACATCCTCGTCCTGACGGAGTTTTCCACCGCACTTTGGACAAGTTGTCAAATCTTCTTTGGAAACAAACATTTCACCGCAATCATCACAGTAGAATGCAGGAATTCTATGTCCCCACCAAAGCTGACGCGAAATACACCAGTCATGGATATTTTCCATCCAGTTAAAGTACTTCTTTGACTGATTTTCGGGGATAAATTTTATAGTTCCGTCCTTAACTGCCTCAATCGCAGGCTTTGCCAAAGGCTCCATCTTTACAAACCACTGGTCTGAAATAAGCGGTTCTACTGTTGTAGAACAACGATAGCAAGTACCGACATTATGAACTGTGGGTTCAACCTTCAAAAGTGCGCCCATTTCTTCGAGTTCTTTAACAACAAGTTTTCTTGCCTCGTATCTGTCCATTCCCTCGAACTTGCCTGCAATGCCATTCAGAGTTGCATCGTCGTTCATAACATTTATCTGCTCAAGGTCATGTCTTTGTCCAACAAGAAAGTCGTTAGGGTCATGTGCGGGTGTAATCTTTACGCATCCCGTTCCCTTTTCCATATCTGCATATTCATCAGTTATTACAGGGATTTCTCTGTTTACAAAAGGAACTACAACGCTCTTTCCAACAAGGTGTGCATATCTCTTATCTTCGGGATTTACCGCAACCGCAGTATCACCAAAGAGTGTTTCGGGTCTTGTTGTTGCAACAACAACATATTCATCCGAATCCTTTACAAAGTACTTGATATGCCAGTACGCGCCCTGCTGTTCAGGATTTTCAACCTCAGCGTCTGAAAGCGCAGTCTTACATCTCGGGCACCAGTTTGCAATTCTATGACCTCTGTAAATATATCCTTTTTCATAAAGTGATACAAATACATCCTTTACGGACTTTGAAAGTCCCTCGTCCATTGTAAATCTGAGTCTTGACCAGTCGCAAGAGCATCCGATTTTTTTAAGCTGAGTTATAATTCTTGAGCCGTACTGATTTTTCCAGTCCCAGACTCTCTCCAAGAACTTTTCTCTTCCAAGGTCGTATCTTGTAAGATTTTCTTCTTTGCGAAGATGCTCCTCAACCTTAATCTGTGTGGCAATTCCCGCGTGGTCTGTTCCGGGAACCCAAAGGGTATCGTATCCGCTCATTCTCTTAAATCTTATAAGAATATCCTGAAGCGTATCGTCAAGTGCGTGTCCCATATGAAGCTGGCCCGTTACATTCGGAGGCGGAATAACTATTGTATAAGGCTCTTTCTTTGAGTCGCCCGAGGGCTTGAATGTGCCCTTTTCCTCCCATTTTTTATATATTCTTTCTTCGCTCTCTTTAGGGCTGAAGTTTTTTGCAAGTTCCTTTGGCATTTTTATATTTCCTTTCGGCTTTAAAAGTTTATATCTTATTGTAATCGCAAAGCTCGTTCATAACAAGCCCTGTTATAATCTTGGGATAAAAATATGTTGATTTCTGAGGCATCTTTTCGCCTGCAAGTGCTGCATCCTTTATCTGCGACACAAGTGTCGGATTCATAATAAACGAGCAGTTTGCTTTTCCCTCTTTTACAACCTGGACCGCCTCGTCAATATCTCTTGTGTATGAGAGGTTTATCTGGTTTGCCATATTTTCTTTATCAATTGAAAGAACATTTTCAAGGATAAGCGAATGAAGGTGTGTTACATCAAGATTGAGATAAGATATTGTCTTTCCCTCATTCATTGACGCCACTTTCTCGAGCGCCTTTTCTTTATCCTTTACTGTCAAAAGATAAAACTCATTTTCAGCGCACATAACATACGCCTTATTATCAAGATTCTCTGAAAGTTTTGCATCAATATCCTGCTTTTCAATTTTTTCAATATTGAAAAATTCCCCAATCTTGCAAAGTGTATCTTCTTTGTCAAAACTATCAAGTCCTTTGACAATTCTATGAGTCGGGAAAACAACAAGTCCGTCATTTTCCATATCAATAAGCATCATCATTATATAGTTTGCGCTATCGTCTTGGCTCACAACAATTCCATCTTCAACAAGTTTATTTTTGAAGTTAAGTGCCGTTTCATATCTATGATGACCATCTGCGATAAAGAGCTGTTTTGATTCAAACTCTTTTTCAATTTTCTCTATTGTTTCTTTATCGTCGATTTTCCAGAGTCTTTGAATTACGCCGTCGCTTTTATTTGTAAACTCAATTTCGCATTTTTCTTTTGCTTTATTATCAATATGCTTTGTTATATTTTTCTCGGGGTCCGAGAACATTGAGTAAACAGGACTGAAATTACAAAATGTGTGTTTCATAAGTTCAAATCTGTCAGCCTTTGCCTTTGACAGAGTTTCTTCGTGCGGAAGAACAACTCTTTCGGAGAACGGACAAAGTTTTACTCTTGCGAAAATCCCTCTTATTTTATAAATTCTTCCGAGTGCTTCAAATTCTTCTTCATAAACATAAAAGCCCTCTTTTTGGTCATTTTCAAGGATTCCGTTTTTTCTCCACTCAAGATAAAGTTCCTTTGCCTTTGCATAAGCGTCATCGCCCACCGGCTTTTCAAGTCTTATTATATTATTTTCACTTGTTTTTATATATTCAAGTCTTTCGCTCTCGCTTATTATATCGTAAGGCGGGCAGACATTCTTTGAAATATCGCCTGACTTTTGTGTAAATCTGAGAGCCGGAAAAGCCACAACTTTTGCCATAAAACAAAATCTCCTTTGCCAAATCAAAGTTATTCAACATATTATACTACAACTATATGGAAATTACAAGTTATTTCTTAAAATTATACCTTATTTTTACATACCCGAATTTTTGCGTGGCTACATCACCAATATATTCCCTTTTGCATACTATACAACATAGACATGCAAAAAGCGTGCATGTCTTGAAATACAAGGAGGAAATATCAATGGCAAATAAATTATGTTCATGCCTTGGAAATGTTCTCGGAACAAACACCGGGAACAATGGTTGTCAGAATGACAAATCAACCTGCATAGATGTAGATAAGATATATGACGCTGCAAAAGACAAGGAATGTATAGAAGATTTAAGAGTTTATGTAAATGCCTGCGGTCAGGAGATCATTGACTCGGCTTCCACAATAAGATGCACGGGAGCTGAAGTTGTATGGGCTCAGATTTCAGTACATGACATCGCTTTCAACCGCGGATACTTTTCTGTTGACATAAGATTCTACTTCAGAATTTGCTTTGAAGCCTGCGTTTCAGGTAACCCCAGAGAATTCTGCGGTATTGCAGTTTATGACAAACAGACTATTATGTTCGGCAGCGAAGGCAATGTAAGCATCTTTACATCTGAAGCCGCTTCCGGAAATGTGTGCGCCGGTGTTAATTGCCAGACTCTTACACAGAATGTTTCAAATATGCCCAAAGTTGTTCTCGAAGTTGCAACACCTATATGCCTCTCGGTTAAATCCGTTGAAAAGTGCTACAACTACGGTAACTGCTGCTGTGCTTGTGACCAGGTTCCTCAAAGCATAACAGACCTTTGCGGTTGTGCGGGCCTTTGCGATGACTCAGGTGTTAAGGCTCTTTATGTAACTCTTGGTCTTTTCACACTTTTAAGAATCGAAAGACCTGTTTCAATTCTCCTTGAGAATGCACAGTTCTGCGTTCCCGAACGCCAGAGTGCAGTTCTCTCCGATTCAACAACTAACGACCCGTGTTCTATCTTTAACAACATGGATTTCCCCACCTGCGACTTCTTCCCTCCATCCTTTGGCGCAGTTTCGGGCGGAATTGCCGGCGGTGAGCAGTGCACAGAGTGCCCTCCTGAAAATGTTCTGGGCGATATGACAGAAAATAACAACGATGACTGCGACAAAAAGTGTCACGGACATCACCACCATCACGACAACTGTGGTGGCAATAACAATAATTGCAATAACAGCAACACATGCGGCAATACCTCCTGCCGTCCCTGCCGCTGCTCTGCAAACTAAACACAAAAACAAAAATCCGTCGGCTTGCAGACGGATTTTCCTTTATTTTTTAATTTGGTTTTTATCCTTATGCTTTTTTCTTACCGAATATCCAAAAGTGCCGATACACTTGCCGAGTGCAAAATAGTCACCGTGTGCATAGGCAAGAAGGTTGGCTTTTGAAAGACAAAGTTTCCCGTCTTTATTTACAAGGTCTTCCCTTACGGAAACTGCCACAATATCGGCAAGAAACATATCGTGAGAACCAAGTGGAACTATGTCAAAAACCTTACATTCAAGGCTCACGGGTGCTTTTTCAAGCGTTGGTGCCGACACTTCAAACGACGGCACTTTTTCAAGTGAATACTTTTTGAATTTATCCGTCTTTCTTCCCGTATATGCGCCGCACGCATCGGCAGCCCGGCACATTGATGTGCTTGTCAGGTTTATTACAAATTCTCCGCTTTTCTTTATAAGGTCATACGAAAATCTTTCGGGTCTTACGGCAATATAGGTTTTTGCGGGTTTTGTGTTTATAATTCCCGTCCAGGCAACCGTAAAGACATTGTCTTTTCCCTCGAACGAGCTTGTAACCATTGTCGGCGGAACAGGTGCTAAAATTGTACCGCCTTTCCATTTTACTCTTTCCATACAGTTTTCCTTAAAAATTTAAAATGTCACATCTTTTTTACTTGTAAATGTCTTTTTATCAAGATACGAGAGAATACCCGCATCAGTTTCAAAGTCAAATGTCAGTTTATACGAGCAAAGCTTCTGGTATTTTACATTTGTCTTTGTTTTATGGTTGACACCGTATTTTCCGTCGCCGACAATCGGACAGCCGATATATGAAAGGTGCGCTCTTATCTGATGCGTTCTACCTGTTACAAGTTCAACTTCAAGAAGTGATTTATCACCGCTCACTTTAAGCGTCTTATATTTTGTTATAACGGTTTTTATAAGCGTATCGTCTTTGACATTATGCTTTTTCTTTGCAATTTCTCTCGACGGATATATATAAACCCTGTTATTCTCTTTATCCTTATAATGAAAATCAGACAAAGTATCGCTGTCTTTTGCGGGTTTCCCCCACACTACAGTGTGGTAAATTTTACACATTTCACGCATCTTTATTTTTTCATTCATAATGCGAAGAGCCTTCGCATTTTTTGCCGCTATTACAAGTCCGCTTGTGTTTCTGTCAAGGCGGTTACAAAGAGAGGGTGTAAAACTGTTTTCATCCTGCGGATTATACTGTCCTGTCTTTTCAAGATAAGATATAAATCTGTCAACAAGGCAGATTTCGTTCGTGTCTGACTTTTCCCCGGGAAGTGACGAATGTACAAGCTCACCCGCACTTTTATCAATTATCATTATATTTTCGTCCTGATACACGATTTCATTGTCGCTCAAAGGAGGGATATTTGATGATTGTTTTTGAGAATTTTCTTTATCGGGAAAAAACTCGTCGCTTATATAAAGAGTGACAATGTCACCTGCATTCAAAAACTGCTCTTTTGTGGCATGTTTTCCGTTGATTTTGACGCATTTTTTGCGAAAATACTTTTGCAAAAGCGACGGTGGGAGATTTACAAGAGTCTTTGAAAGAAACTTATCAATTCTCTGTCCCGAATCATTTTTATTTACTGTAATTTCTCTCAAAGTTCGGATTCCCCCTTCCTTTAAAATACAAGGTATTTTACCACAAAAAAGGGACATATGTCAATGCGCTGTATTTGTTTTTTTACAAATACGAAGATTTACAAAATACGCCTTATCGTCCTCTGTGCATTCTTTTTGAATATCAACGCCTCCCTCTCTTGCAATTCTTATTGCATTTTCTATACTGTTTGTTAGAAACCTTACATCCGAAAGCGCAAATTTTGGCTTATATTTTTTTGTTTCTTTTTTGCTTTTTTGCTCTCCCAGATAGCTTTGAATTTTGGAATATGAGTAATTGTTATGTATGCAATCTCCCAGTGCTTTAACTCTTTTAAGTCCCTTTAAATTTACAAACAAAAGTGCACTTTTTTCACTCATTTTTGCCTTTAAAATCATATTCCTTTCACCCTCTTTGAAATTGAGAAGTAAAAGTTTGTTTTCAACACTTTTTTGCGACAGTGACAGCATTTGTGCCGTTTGCTTTGAATCAGTACCCTCAAGAATCATAAGTGCTTTTATTATTTCTGCCTGTCTGAACATATCATTTTTAGGATTCAAAAGTCCCCTTACTGCGCTGTCAAGCGTCTTATTTTTCTCATATACTGCCGTATTTGCAACGGGCAGAATTTTTATATCTCCTATTTTTTCACACACTTTTTCCATTATTTTTCTCCTTTGTTTTTTAAAATGAAGTGTAACACAAATGAGAAAAGAAAAAGCCGACTTTATGTCGGCTCTTTTTACACATATTTGTTTTATTTTAAAATCAAAGGGGCTTTTTAAGAATCACAGCATATCTTCTGGGATAATTTGTCGGAGTTTTGGCTGTCTTTCTTATTACAACAAGGCAATGCTCCTGCAAAATTCCGTCTTTATCTTCAAAAGACGCATCAAGCACATCTTCCACTTTTGCACAAAGGGTTTTTAGTGCATTTTTTGACTTTGAAAGTTCGCTATCTTTATTTTCAAGGTCACATTCTTTTCTGCTCTTATATGCAACAAATGCGCCGCCGACCTTGACATACGGCATTACAAGTTCGAGCAGTACCGGAAGTGATGCAACCGCCCTTGAAACTGCAAAATCATACTTTTCTCGATGTCCTTTTGCACAAAGTTCCTCTGCTCTCTCGGGATAAAGATTTGCCTTATATCCATATTTTTCGCAAACGCTCTGGGTAAACTTTAATTTCTTTGCCGTACTGTCAACAAAGGACATCTGCAGATCCTCTCTTGCCATCTTCAAAGGAAGTCCCGGAAAACCTGCACCGCATCCGATATCTATAACCTTTGCACCTTTTGGGAAAAGATTATATTTCAAAGGATAAAGCGAATCCTGAAAATGCTTTTGGCAGATATCATCTCTTGACTTTAGAGCCGTTACATTTGTATGGTTATTAAAATCAATAAGCATTGTGCAGACATCGTCAAATTTTTCGCATACCGCATTATCATATTCAATTTTATTCTCTTCAAAAAACTCTTTTATGCTTTTTGCAACATCAAATTCCAAAGGGTTATCCTCTTTTCATATCAAGGTATGTCTGAAGTATAATCTGTGCCGAAAGTGTATCAACGCTTTCTTTTCTCTTTTTTCCGTGTGTGCCTGTCTCGTTCATAAAGGAATGTGCCATAACGGTTGTTCGTCTTTCGTCGATGAACTCAACTTCAAGTCCCGTTTTCTCGGAAAGTCTTTTTGCAAATTCACGAACTCTTAGGGCTCTGTCTCCCTCGGTTCCGTTCATATTTACGGGAAGTCCGCACACGATTTTTTCAATTTGCTCATCTTTTATTCTGTCACTTACCGCAGTTACTGCAGAATTAAGACCCGAAACTTTAACATTTCCAATTCCGCCTGCGAGCGTTTTTGTGATATCAGAAAGTGCAAGGCCCACCCTTGCATCTCCATAGTCAATTCCAAGAATTCTCAATATAAATTCCTCTCAAAACTTAATTTGACGACTGAAGCTATAAGCCGGGTTCTGTCGTGGACAGCCATCTATCTTGGCTTTGCGTTGCCGCAAAGCTCTTTGCCACCTTGGGATATTCTGTCGAGCAAACAGGGCAAAAGCCATCTTTATCGGTGTTGCTTCGGATAGGGTTTACAGGGCAACAATGTCTCCACTGCGCCGGTGAGCTCTTACCTCGCCTTTCCACCCTTACCGCAAAAAATGCGGCGGTATATCTCTGTTGCACTTTCCCGGGAGTCGCCTCCGGCGGACGTTATCCGTTATCCTGCTCTATGAAGCCCGGACTTTCCTCACCTGCATTCTTTTGCACAGCGCAGCCGTCCGCTTCAGTCGCCACATTATTATACCTTTTTTAAAAGGGGTTGTCAATAGAAGGGAAAGTAGCAAAAATTCTCTCTTTACAAAGTTATTTAAATATATTATAATATATTGGTTTCAAAAATTATAAAAGGAGCACCGATTATGAAAAAATATGATGTTCTTATAATTGGCGGCGGTATCGGCGGTCTTATGGCGGCTTACAGCGTGCACATTGAAAACCCCGATGCATCTGTTTGCATTATTGACAGAGGAAATGTAATTGAAAAGCGCACCTGTCCCATCATTGCAGGCAAAACAGACAAATGTATAACCTGTACTTCCTGCGGAATTATGCAGGGTATGGGCGGCTGCGGTGCATATTCTGACGGAAAATTCATTATTTCAACCGAGTACGGCGGATGGCTTCCCGAGTATCTCGGCGACGAAAAAACTCTTGAATACATAGAACTTCTTGACCAGTACCTTCTTGCTTACGGCGCAACAGACAAGGTTTATCTTCCCAGCGACAGAATAAAACTTGAATGTTTAAAATACGATATGCGTCTTTTACAGGCAAAGGTAAAGCACCTTGGAACTGACGGCAATTTCAATACCATGAAAAACCTCATTTCCGACCTTGCAAACTACATTGACATACACACAAACGAAGATGTTACCGACATTGAAACGGATAAAAAACTTGTCATTTCATCAAAGGATACATATTCCTACGACAAACTTGTAATAGCTGTCGGCAGAGTAGGTTCGGGCTGGTTTGAAAAACTTTGCAAGTCAAAAGGAATACCTGTTGAAAACAATCAGGTTGACATTGGAGTTCGAGTTGAGCTTCCAAGACTTGTATGGCAGGATATTTCAAGAGAGATCTATGAGCCTAAAATCCTTTACCGCACCAAAAAATACGGCGATATATGCAGAATGTTCTGCTTTAACGACGGCGGTGAGGTTGTTATGGAAAACTCAGGCGGTATCCTTACAGTTAACGGCCACGCAAACAGTGACGAAAGCAAAAAGACAAAGAACTCAAACTTTGCTCTTTTATCAACAGTAAACTTCACACAGCCTTTTGAAGAGCCCATTGCATACGCAAAGCATGTTGCACATCTTAGCAACATGGTAAGCGGCGGCGGTGTTATTGTGCAGAAGTTCGGCGACCTTCTTGACGGAAAACGCTCAAACGAAAGACGTATGGAAAAGAGCACCGTTATCCCGACATTAAAGGCGGTTCCCGGCGATCTTTCACTTTGTATTCCAAAGCGTCAGCTTGACAACATCATCGAAACGCTTTACGCTATAAACAATATAGCACCCGGCACAGCAAACTACGACACGCTTCTTTACGGCGTTGAAGCAAAATACTATTCTGTTCGCCCGAAGTTCATAAACTCCGACTTTGAAATAATTCCCGATGTATACGCAATCGGTGACGGCAGCGGTGTTACAAGAGGTCTTTCTCAGGCAGGTGCTATGGGCATTTATGTAGGAAAAGCTATCTGCAAAAAATAAGGGACAAAAAGTATGCTGAATATAACCTACATTTATATGGACAAGCAAAAAGACGATTATTTCAGAAAAGCGCTTGACGAATATGCAAAGAGAATTTCAAAATATGCAAAGTTTACGGAGAAAATTATAAAACCCGTGTCCCTTTGCGAAAATCCTTCAAGAGCCCAGATTGATGCGGCACTTGAAAAGGAAGGTTTGGCTCTTATGGAAGCCACGCCAAAAGGAGCATACAAAATTGCACTTTGCGTTGAGGGACAAAAATTATCTTCCGAAAAATTTGCAAATCTTTTTGAGAAAATATCAAATATGGGAAAAAGTGAAATATGCTTTTTCGTTGGAAGTTCATACGGACTTTCCGAGAACTTCAAAAGAACATGTGATGCGAGAATTTCCTTTTCGGATATGACATTTCCCCACGGACTTTTCGGAGTTATGCTGACAGAACAGATTTACAGGGCTTTTACCATAATTTCGGGAGAAAAGTATCATAAATAAAATATAAAGACCACAGTAAAACTCTGTGGTCTTTTTGTTAGTTTATTATGAGGAAAACCCCATCTGGCGTGGGTTTTCCTCTTTTTGCCATTCGGCAAAAATTCACCTTTCCTGCGCTTTATGAAGGCAAGGGAATTTGGCCATCTGCGGATGGCCACCAAGGCGCCGCCTTGGAACCGCAAGTTTTTGAAAAAACTTGACAAAACTAAAAAGTGCCGACGAGCTTTGAACTCGTCGGCATATT
>JAZSLO010000180.1:0-9198 GCA_045535415.1 Eubacteriales bacterium | reverse complement strand
TTATTCTTGTGGCAACGCGCTTTAGCGTTTCTTCGAAATTAACCTCGTGTGTAAGTCTGAATGCAGACACATCCGCCTGAATAATTTTATGAAGAATTTCTTTTAGCGTATCACCCTTTGAAACAACCGCAGACTCTGTATAATCCGCCTCACCAAAACTTGCGCATATTTTAAGTTTAAGGTCAGAAAATCCGCCTTTTACAAACTTATTTGAAAAGTTTATTATGCTTCCCTGAGAAACCCCTGCTTTCTTTGAAACCTGCGTCATTGACATTTTCACAAATTCCGCTGGATTTTCAACAATCAAGGTCGCAATCGCACTCTCGACTCCGGTCATATATTTCTTTTGAGATTTTATTTTTGCAAGAACATTCAAATCCATAATTCTGCCCTCGTTCATTGAGTAATTCTCAATTTTGATTTTTGACAGTTGAGTATAGCACCAAGGAGTTGTTTTGTCAACACTTTTTTCAAAATATTTATTATTTGTCAAAATATACAACGGAAAAATACAAATCAAGGCATCTAATTGTTATAAATTTCTCTTGACGAAATTTAAAAAATGCTGTATAATACTGTGAAATAATATAAAGAGAGGAATGTTGAACCTTATGAGTAACTTTACCGATAAATTTGCAAAAGAAGGACTTACATTTGATGATGTGCTTCTTGTCCCTGCAAAGAGCGATGTTATGCCAAACACAGTAAGTCTTGCAACAAAGCTTACAAAAAAGATAAACCTTAATATACCCCTTATGACTGCCGCGATGGATACGGTTACAGAAGCTCGAATGGCTATTGCCATTGCAAGAGAAGGCGGTATCGGTGTTATTCACAAAAATATGTCAGCCGAACAGCAGGCAGACGAAGTTTTAAAGGTTAAGAGAAGTGAATTCGGAGTTATTTTCAATCCCTTCTTCCTCTCACCCGAAAATTATGTTTTTGAAGCAGAAGCTCTTATGGCAAAGTACCGCATTTCAGGTGTTCCTGTTTGTGACGAAAACAAGAAACTTGTTGGTATTATCACAAACCGTGATATGAGATTCTTAAAGGATTACAACTGCAAAATCGGTGATGTTATGACAAAAGACCGTCTTGTAACATCACATGTAGGAACAACTCTTGAAGAGGCAAAGGAAATTCTTTGCAACGCAAAGGTTGAAAAGCTTCCGATAGTTGATAAAGACGGTGTTCTTTGCGGACTTATCACAACAAAGGATATCCTCAAAGCAAAGACATACCCCAACTCTGCAAAAGACGAAAAGGGCAGACTTCTCTGTGCTGCCGCAATCGGCGTTACTGCAGATGTTCTTGACAGAGCAAAGCTTCTTCTTGATGCAGGTGCAGACGCACTTGTTCTTGACTCAGCTCACGGCCATTCAAGAAATATTCTTTCATGTGTTGAAAAAGTTAAGAATGCATTCCCCGATGCACAGATTATTGCAGGTAATATTGCAACAGCGGCTGCAGCTCACGATCTTATTTCAGCAGGTGCAGATGCCGTTAAGGTTGGTATAGGCCCCGGCTCTATCTGTACAACAAGAGTTGTTGCAGGTATCGGTGTTCCTCAGATTACAGCAGTTTATGACTGTGCAGAGGAAGCGGCAAAGACAGGCACACCTGTTATCGCAGACGGCGGTATCAAGTTTAGTGGTGATATAACAAAGGCAATTGCAGCAGGCGGTGACGTTGTAATGGTAGGTTCACTTGTTGCAGGTTGTGAAGAAAGCCCCGGAGAAACAGAAATCTATCAGGGCAGACGCTTTAAGGTTTACAGAGGTATGGGTTCTCTTGCGGCAATGGAACACGGCTCAAAGGACAGATACTTCCAGGCAGACCAGAAAAAGCTTGTTCCCGAAGGCGTTGAAGGTAGAGTTCCTTACAAGGGAACACTCGCTGAAACAGTATTCCAGCTTATCGGTGGTCTTAGAAGCGGTATGGGTTACTGTGGTGCGGCAACAATTGAGGCTCTCAAGAATGATGCAAAGTTTGTACGCATTACAGGTGCGGGTCTGAGAGAATCACATCCTCACGATATTTACATCACAAAAGAAGCGCCCAACTACAGCACTTCCAGAGAATAAAATACATAAAATCAAGGGGCGACAAAGTTGCCCCTTTTTTAGTTTTATTGTGAAAAAATTATTTTCTCAAACTTTTTGAAAAAGTTTGCGGTTCCAAGGCAGAGCCTTGGTCGCCATCCGCATATCGCGAAATCCCCTTGCCTTACAAAAGCGCAGGAAAGGTGAATTTTTGCCGAGAGGCAAAAAGAGGAAAACCCTCGCCGGGGGTTTTCTTTGACAAAACTACAATAAAAAAGAAGGTTTAAATTTATGCTTTCATGGGAATACGAACTTTTTACATTCGGTGAAGGAAAAATTGTGTGCGGAACCGACGAGGCGGGCAGAGGTCCGCTTGTGGGCAGAGTATATGCGGCAGCAGTTGTTCTTGACTATAACGACAAAGACAGCGAAACAATTCTCGCGCTCAATGATTCCAAAAAAATCAGTGAGAAAAAGCGGTTTGCACTTGCTCCGAAAATAAAAGAGGTGGCAAAATCATACTGTGTTGCATACAGTACAGTGGAAGAAATTGAAAACACAAATATTCTTGCAGCCTCCCTTCACGCAATGGCAAAAGCCATTGACGGATTAAGCCTTGACAGAGAAAACTTGACCGACGAAAAACTTGTCAGCCTTGATATTGCGTGCCTTGGCGGTGAAAAAATAAAACCCGACGCTGTTCTTGTTGACGGAAATATTGAAAAAGGCTTTCAGATTCCCGCAAAAGCGGTAGTGGGCGGTGACGGAAAGAGTCCGTCAATCGCGGCGGCATCAATCTTGGCAAAAACCGAGCGTGACGCCTGGTGTCTTGAATATCTTGACAAAACATACCCCGAATACTGCTTTGCCGCGCATAAAGGCTACGGCACAAAAGCGCACTACGAGGCACTTGACAAATACGGCCCCTGCCCTGAGCACAGAATGAGTTTTTTAAGAAAGTATTTTGAGAAAAAACAAAATGAACAATAACATTCTATCAAAGCGCGCCCTCGGGGATATCGGCGAAAACGCGGCGGCAAATTTTCTTGATAAAAACGGCTACGAAATTTTGTGCAGGAACTATTCGGCTCACGGCGGTGAAATTGACATAGTTTGCGCGAAAGAAAAATATCTTTGCTTTGTGGAAGTCAAAACAAGGACAGATTTGCCCAAAAACGACAGTGCAATTTTGTCGGTTGACCAAAAAAAGAGGCAAAATATTTTAAAGGCATTTGAAAGTTTTATGAGCGAATTTTCGGGCAACGAATATATTATGTCGCTTTGCCCAAGATTTGAAATAATTGAAGTTTACATTGAAAAGAATAATATTGTATCAATACGCCACAACATTTGCGACGATTTCTTTGATTAAAAGACAAAAAGGAGCTCGTTTATGAATATATTTGACCTTCACTGCGACTCTCTTTACGAAATGTATACGCAAAATCAGGGTTTTGTTTCAAATTCCCTTGCCGTATCCCTTGATAAATACAAAGACTTTGACAAAAAAGCACAGGTCTTTGCAATCTGGAGCGACAAGAATCTGAGCGACGACGAGGCTTATCTTAAATTTCTTCACATTGCAGACTTTTTTAAGGACTGTGTTTTGCAAAACAGTGACAACGCTTGTATTTGCACAAGTGCAAATGACCTTTTACAAAACATCGACCAAAAACTTTGTTGTATTCTTGCGGTGGAAGATGCAAGAATTTTATCCGGAAATATCGACAGACTTTATAGACTTTACGAAAAAGGTGTCCGCGTTTTGACTCTTTGCTGGAAAGGTCAAACCTGCATGGGCGGTGCATTTGACACAGACACGGGACTTTCGCCATTTGGCTTTGAAGTTTTAAGAAAGTGCGAGGAAACAGGAATCATCGTTGATGTGTCGCATCTTTCGGAAAAAGCCTTCTGGGATGTTGCATCAAAGGCTACAAAGCCGTTTATTGCATCACACTCCTGTGCATGTGCGGTTTGCCCTCACGAGAGAAACCTTTCGGATACACAGTATCGAACGGTATTGCAAAGCGGAGGAGTTGCAGGTGTCAACTTTGCGGCAAATCATCTTGCAAAAAATCTTGATATAAATAACCCGAAAAGCGTTTTTGACGCTGTCAAAAAACACATTTCTCATTACTATGAAATTTCACAAAACGGTGTTTGTATAGGATCTGATTTTGACGGAACGGCACCTCTTTCGGGGCTTGAAGACATTTCAAAATGTAAAGACCTTTATGATGAGCTTTGTGTCACTTTGGGAAATAAAAAGGCTGCTGACAAGGTACTTTTTGACAACGCCTTTGAATTTTTCTCAAAGAATTTGTAAAAAAGATTTGCAAATGGAAAAAAATCGTTGCATAATATAAGATAATATTGTATAATAACAGATAATTTAAAGCATTGGAGAAAACAAAAATGAATTATTACAGCACAAGAGATACTGAAAAGAAAAATCCAAAATCTGCAAGTCAGGTTATAAAGCAGGGTATTGCTGAAGACGGCGGTCTTTTTATGCCTGAAAGCATTCCGCAGATTTCTCTTGATTTTATAAAAAATATAAGCACTATGTCTTATTCCGACAGAGCCGCTGAAATTCTTTCTCTTTTCCTTTCGGACTACACAAAGGAAGAACTCCTCTTTTGCGCAAAAGGTGCATATGACACGGGGTTTGGCGATTTTGCAGCTCCCGTAAGTATGCTTGTAGGCGATGACATAAGAGTACTTGAACTCTGGCATGGTCCGACCTGTGCATTCAAGGATATGGCACTTCAGATAATGCCAAGACTTTTGTCACTTGCTCTCAAGAAAACGGGCGAGGACAAAACTGCATTTATACTTGTTGCAACAAGCGGAGATACAGGAAAAGCGGCACTTGAAGGGTACCGTGATGTTGACCAGGTTAAGATTATGGTTTACTACCCCGAAGACGGCGTTAGTGATATGCAAAAACTCCAGATGACAACGCAGGACGGTGAAAATGTATGCGTTTGTGCAATCAAGGGTAACTTTGACGATGCACAGACAGGTGTTAAGCAAATTTTTGCAAAAGAGGACGCAAAAGAAAAGCTCGCATCAAAGGGATATTTCCTCTCAAGTGCGAACTCTATAAACTGGGGAAGACTCGCACCGCAGATTGTTTACTACATTTCAGCGTATGCCGACCTTGTTCATCAGAAAGATATAACACTTGGCGAAAAGGTTAACATTACTGTTCCCACAGGAAACTTTGGAAACATCTTTGCAGCCTTTATCGCAAAGAAAATGGGACTTCCCGTAAACAAGTTTATCTGTGCATCAAACAGCAACAATATTCTCACAGACTTCCTAAGCACTGGCGTTTACGACAGAAACAGACAGTTCTATACAACAATGTCGCCCTCAATGGACATTCTCATTTCTTCAAACCTTGAAAGACTTCTTTACTTTATTGCAGGCCCCGAAAAAACTTGCGGCTATATGAAGAGCCTCTCGGAAAACGGAAGATATGAGGTTGAGAGTGATGTTCTTGAAACTTTAAAAAGTGAATTTTCAGCATTCTGTTGTGACGAGCAAAACTGTGCAGACACAATAAAGAATATTTTTGACAAGTATTCGTATCTTTCGGACACACATACTGCGGTTGCTCTTTACAGTGCTCAGCAGTACATAAACAAAGTCGGCGACGGACTTAAGAATATTGTTGCATCCACCGCAAGTCCTTACAAGTTTGCCGCAGACGTTCTTACATCACTTGGAAGAGAAGTTCCCGAAAGCAATGAGGAAATTTTAAAGTCACTTTCCGAGTATTCAAAAACATCTATCCCCGAGCCTCTTGCAAATCTCTTTGACAAAAAGGTGAGATTTACAAAGTCTATTGAAAAGGACTATGAATCAATGCTCGACGAAGTTCTCGCGTTCTGATAAAAATAAAAAGGCAAAGCCTCCCGAAAAATCGGGAGGCTTTAATTTGTTTTGTCAAGTTTTTACAAAAACTTGCAGTTCCAAGGCGGCGCCTTGGTCGCACACCGCAGTGTGCGAAACTCTCCTGCCTTCACAAAGCGCAGGAAAGGTGAATTTTCGCCGAAAGGCAAAAAGAGGGAAACCCTCGCCGGGGGTTTTCCTTTGATGACACATTTATATTCTCGAATACATTTCATTCCAGTTTGCAAACTTTTGCTTATCAATTCCCAAAATCTGCTCTTTTGTAAAGCGAACCCTCCAGTTGCCCTCAGATGTTCCGGGGGTGTTAAGTCTTGTGTCGCTTCCGTACAAAAGCAAATCCTGAATCGGAAAAATCACAAGCCCCGCCGAGCTTTTAAACATTGTTTCAAATATTTTATCATATCCGCCGTCAATGTCATTATCATCCTTTTGCTCATATCCGCAATAATCGAGAACTCTCTTTCGGGTATTTGCATCACACTCCCAGATATGCCCGAGAAGTGTATTGTTATCGTGCGTTCCCGTATACGCAACACTGTTATTTATATAGTTATGCGGAAGATGCGGAGAATCTTTATCGCCCAAAAACGCAAACTGAAAAACTCTCATTCCGGGAAATTCACTCTTTTCAAGAAGGCTTCTTACATCGTCTGTAATATCCCCGAGGTCCTCTGCAATAATAAGTCCGTCAAAGCTCTCTTTAATTGCTTTTACAAGCTGCATTCCGGGCCCTTTTTTCCATTTTCCTCGTCGGGCATTTTCGTCAGTGGCAGGTATTGCGAAATAAGATTCAATTCCTCTGAAATGGTCAATTCTTACCCCGTCAAACAGCTTTTCCATAAATTTCATACGGCGTCTCCAGAAAGAATAGCCGTCTTTTTTCATGGCACTGTAATTGTAAAGAGGATTTCCCCAAAGCTGTCCATCCTGCGAGAAATAGTCAGGCGGAACACCTGCTACCTCTCTTGGCAGAAAGTCCTTATCAAGGCAGAAATCAGAGGGATTTTTCCACACATCCGCACTGTCATATGACACATATATCGGAACATCACCAATTATTTTAATGCCTTTTCTGTTGGCATAAGCGCGCAAATTTTTCCATTGCTTTAAAAATTCAAAGTGAATAAAGGCATATGTGTCAAAAACCTCTTTGTCAAAGGTGTCATTTGTCCACAAGTTCCATTCTTTCCCGTCATTTGCGCTTTTTCTTGCCATATATTCGCAGAATGCCGAAATTTCAGGGTTTTGTTTTAAAAAATCATCAAGATTTTGAGTTTTATAAAATCTTTTTGCTGCGGTTTTCAAAAGCTTAAAACGCTCATTTGTAAGTCTCTCAAATTCGCAAAGAAAAGGAGTTTTCTGTTTTGCCGTGTCAAGCTCATCTTTTGTAAGATATCCGTCGGCGTACAGCAAATCAAGGTCAACAAAAAACATATTGAGGCTGAAAGCGCCCTCAGATTTATAGGGAGATGCACAAACATCAGGTTTGCAAAGCGGCAAAACCTGCCAGTATGAAAATCCGCAATCGCAAAGAAAATCAACAAACTCGAATGCACTTTTTCCAAGACTTCCGCTTGAATAATCACCCCACAGGGATGAAATATGCATAAGAACACCGCTTGACCGTTTCATTTTGCCTCTCCTTTCCAAACAATCTATATTATATTTTACACAAACGATATCAATATGTCAATTGGAATAAAAATGTTTTCCGTAACTTTTTTTAAAAGTGACCGAGGTTCAAAGGGCGAGAAGCCCTTTGTCGCAGTCAGCTCGACTGCGACAAAGGCTCCGCCTTTGGAATCCGCAAGCCTTTGAAAAGGCTTGACCTAAACTTTATTAAAAAAGAGGTGCAAAAAACTTTACCATTAAAAAAGGAGAACTAAAAGTTCTCCTTTTTTGTTATTTATCTGTGTCGACAATACCGATTCCGAGTTCTGCCATTGTTTTATCATCAATGGGCGACGGGCACATTGTCATAAGTTCTGTTGCGTTCTGTACTTTCGGGAATGCAATTACATCACGAAGGCTATCCGCACCAATAAGCTGCATTACAAGTCTGTCAAGACCGATACCCATTCCGCCGTGAGGTGGAGGACCATATTTAAATGCAGTTGTCAAGAATCCGAACTTTTCGTTTATATCCTCATCAGAAAGACCGAGAAGTGCGAAAATTCTGTTCTGAAGTTCGGGGTTTGTAATTCTTATTGAACCGCTTGAAAGTTCAACGCCATTGAGAACAAGGTCGTATGCCTTTGCTCTTACCTTGCCTTTATCTGTTTCAAGATATTCAAGACATTCGTCAAGAGGAGATGTGAAAGGATGGTGCATTGCAACCCATTCTCCGCTTTCTTCATCAAGTTCAAAGAAAGGAAATTCTGTAATCCAGAGAAGATTATATCCCTTTTTCTCGATGCCGAGTTTATTTGAAAGTTCAATTCTCAAAGAACCGAGCTGAGAGAGAATTTTGCCCGTATTAGTATCTGCGATAATAAATACAACATCGCCCTCTTTAGCGTCTGCCACCTTTGTGATAGCAGCCATTTCGTCATCGGTCATAAATTTAGCAAAGGAACTTGCAATTCCGTCTGCAGTATATCTTATCCATGCAAGACCCTTACCGCCGATACCCTTTACATATTCTGTGAGCTTATCAATTTCTTTTCTTGAAAGTGTGCTGACTGCATTATCTGCCTTTATAGCCTTAACTGCACCACCACCTGAAATCGCACCTGTGAATACAGAGAATCCGCAATTCTTTACAGTTTCGGAAAGGTCGAAAATTTCCATTCCGTATCTTGTGTCAGGCTTATCACTTCCAAAGCGTTCCATTGCTTCTTTATATGTGAGTCTGGGGATTGGTGTTACAAGGTCAATGCCGAGAACTTCCTTGAAAATTCTCTTCATATACCCTTCACCCATACTCAGAACATCTTCCATTTCAACAAAAGACATTTCAAGGTCAATCTGTGTAAATTCAGGCTGTCTGTCAGCTCTCAAATCTTCATCTCTGAAGCATCTTGCAATCTGCATATATCTGTCAAAGCCTGCAACCATTGAAAGCTGTTTATAAAGCTGAGGTGACTGGGGAAGTGCATAGAACGAGCCTTTATGAATACGGCTCGGAACAACATAGTCACGCGCGCCCTCAGGTGTGCTTCTTATAAGCATTGGAGTTTCAATTTCAATAAAGCCGTTTTCGTCAAAGTAATCTCTTGTGATTTTGGTAATCTTA